>JAYKGU010000047.1:0-44192 GCA_035285585.1 Synechococcales cyanobacterium | reverse complement strand
GGTAGGCGCAGGGGAACAACAGCAGACCAGACCAGCCGATAAAGACGAATCTGTCGCGCTTGAGCCAGTCATCGAGGACATCGAACCATCCCCGGCTGGCTTGCGCACGTCCCATTGCTACGGTCATAGGTGTATCTCCGAACGGATATCACAACAATCAAACAATCATCAAGCAATCAATGATTTCGGTTCACTGGAGCCGTCACTGCCCAATTAAAAATTTATGATTGCGCGCCTTCGCGAGTTTGGTTGAAAAACTTGCTTAGCGCACGGAGCAGAAAACGTCACCGAATGTGAACAGTTTTTACTTTTCTTTACTATAGTATCAGGAAACCCAATGAAGCTCTAGGGGGATCAGAGATAGATTCTGAAGACCGTTTGGCTGAGGTTCCCTTCTATCTAAGATGATAGAAGACGTGACAAATAAAGATTGAAGGTAGTCGAGTCCCAATATGTTCATCATCGATATCACCCTGAAGCACTCCCCCGTAACGCTGTCGGTGCAGCGCAAGGAAGAGGCGGATGCCAAAGCGGTTTACCAGCAGGTGTTTGAGGCTTTGCGATCGGGCAACCCCGCTACTCTGGAGCTTTCCTGTGAGCAGTTGCCGGGGAAGGTCGTCGGCATTCTGGTTAACGAGATTTCCGCCGTCCAGATTTCTGAAAAATCGGCTACATCGGCGGCATCGGGGCGTCCTCCAGGGTTCTTCGCGTTAGCGGAGTAGATTGGTTAGACCTCTGCCATTGGGGAATGGGGTGATTTGCGGTGAAGCGATCGCCCCTCCTCTCTCATAATCTTTAGACTTTCTTAAGGATGTGTCCGTGACTGACCCCGCCGTTGCCGTCCGCAACGTTGATTTTCACTGGCAGGCCGAGACGCCCATTTTGCAAGCTTGCTCCCTGACCGTGCCCCAGGGGGAATTCTGGATGCTGCTGGGCACCAACGGCAGCGGCAAGTCCACCCTGCTGCGGCTGCTGAGCGGTTTGATTCAGCCCACTGCCGGAAGTATTGAAGTGCTGCCCCCAGTGGGCTTTGTGTTTCAAAACCCGGACCATCAGCTGGTGATGCCCACCGTTGGCGCAGACGTGGCCTTTGGCCTGGTAGACGAACGGTTGCCCCTGGCGGCGATCCACCGGCGGGTGGAGGAAGCCCTGACGGCAGTGAATTTGCTCCACCTGCAGCGCCGTCCCATCTACGCCCTGAGCGGTGGACAGAAGCAGCGAATTGCCATTGCGGGGGCGATCGCCCGCCACTCCAGAGTCCTTTTACTGGACGAACCCACCGCCCTGCTCGACCCGGACAGCCAGATTGGCCTGGTGGGCCAGGTGCAGAAGCTCGTCCGGGAACGGGGGATGACCGCCCTCTGGGTCACCCACCGTCTGAACGAGCTGGATTATTGCGACGGTGCTTTCCTCCTGGAGAACGGGCGTGTCGTGGATCAGGGCGACCCCGATCGGCTCCGCCATCGGCTCATCACCAGTGGTGGTTAGCGATCGAGCCGCCAGAAGCGGATGCTGCCATCGGCACTACCGCTAGCAAAGAGATTATTAGCCGGACTGTAGATCACCTCCAATACGGCCCGGCTGTGGGCCGCATCTCCGGACAGGGTGCCGATTTGCTCCCCTTCTTCCACATCCCAGAGGGAAATATCTCCATTGTTATCGCCCGCAAACAGGTAGCGGCCATCGGCGCTAAAGGTCAGGGTGTTGATGCGGCCATGATTCTCCAACACCACCGCCTCGCCCACCTCCAGCTTGCCCCGGCGAATTTCCATCGGGCGCAGCTCGATGCCCCGCAGGTTGCTGTTGGCCAGGACTTCGCCGGTAGGACTGTAGGAGACAGCATCGACGCCATATCCGGTTTCCAGCGTTAGTAGACGCTCCAGATCTTCCTCGGCCAGATCCCAGATGGTCAGGGTTTTGTCATGGCTGCCCGCCACCAGGAAGCGGCCATCGGGGCTGAAGCTGATGGAGGAAAAGCGGCCATCCAGGCGATCGCCCCCGTGAGCACCCGTCTCCGCCTCCAGCACCGCCCGCACCGTGCGATTAGCCCAGTCCCACAGCGTGACCGTGCCGTCGTAGTTGCTGCCCGCCAGCAGCGGCTGGTTGGGGTGGAAGCGCACCATCGGATCCACATTGAGATAGTCGGTTTCTGAGAGCATTTCAGAGGCGCAAATGGGTCGCTCCGGGTCGCAGTTGTTCAAATCCCAGATGCGGACGTCGCCATTGAAGTTGCCTGTAATCAACCAGCGGCCTTCGGGGCTGAAAGCCAGGGAGGTCACATACTGGTCATCGGCGGGAATGCTGATCACCCGCCGCAGATAGTTGCGCTCGTCTCCCTGGAGCAGGGCGTTGACGCTCCAGACGCGAATGATGCGATCGCCCCCCGCCGTAGCAAAGGATTGACCGTCGTCGCTGAAGGCAATGGCGTTGACGTTGCGCCCATGATTAAAGCGGGTGACCGTCGTCAATGGAGGCACGGCCTGGGCAACGGTTGGTGCGCTGGACGCCATCAGTGAAGCGAACTGGGCGATCGCCTCTGAGTTTGCCGAATTCATTTCCAGCGCCGACTCCGAGCGCGAAGCCACCGCTGGAACAGAGACGGGAAAGCCCATCATCGCTCCCCACACCGTAGACACCAGCGACACCAGACCCAAAACCACCAGATGCAGACGAGGATGTACCATCATGATGCAGACTCCACTCACAGGAAATATCGTCAACCGACTATATATCTCCATCAGAGAGAGTCATGCAATTTATGAAAAAAAGCCATTTGCCCGTGACGCCCAGGCGGTATCATAAGTCCGCATCTAGCTCACTGAGGGGCTGCAATCCCTCGACCCGCAGCCAGTTGCCTGACCGATTTAGCCAACCCCACACCCGAATTCGCTGGGGGGATGGCAGGTGACGGAGCTGGCGATCGCCCTCCCCGTGCAGGGTCACCAGGTGGATGGGCGAATGGGCGACGGATTCAGAATCTACCACCAGCTCATAGGTCTGCTCAGCGACCCGCTGAAAAATTCCCACCAATTCCGTCAGTCCTGGGGATTTTATAGAAAGGGAAAAATCGAAAAACTTGGATGATTCCTCAGAAAAAATTTGTACTTCTGGCCCATGACCGTCCAGGGGATAGGCGTCGGCATGGTCCCGGTAGTAGCGCTGCCAGTGGAGCCAGTCCGGATGGTGGGGCGGCAGGTTGAACAGCGGCACGATGGCGGCAGGGGCGAGGGCATCGGTGAGCAGGGCATCCTGGAGCGATCGCACGTCAAGCTGGCGGGGCTGACAGTTCTGCTCAATGCACAGGGCGGCGGCCATGCCAGCAGCCTGCCCAATGCCCATCACCACGGGCTGGAGGCGGGTTGCCCCATTGGCGATATGGGAAACGGATATGTTTTTCTCACACACCAGCAGGCCATCCACCGTGGCCGGCACCAGGCTACGGTAGGGAATGGGGAAGGGCGTCCCCGTCCAGCGACCGCCCCAGCGCAGAGATTTTGGAGCAAGCGTGAGGGCGGCAGATAGGGGGGCGGGATAGTGGTGGTCGTTGGGGTAGTTGCCGAGGGCGATCGCCTCCATCTCTCCCCGCTCATTCACCGGCAGGGGAGCCACCTGGCCCTGGGGGAGAATTTCCTGCTCATGGAGGGTCGTCAGCCCCACGAGCCGCCGACTCTCCCGGTAGTAGGGATGGAGGGCAAAGGCTCCGCCGCCCACGCCATCAGTCACTTGCGGAAAGGTATCCTCCGCCAGTCCATAGCGCCGCCCCAGGCGTTGCTGAATAAAGCGGGCAAAGCTCTGGGCGTGCCAGCGGGCCTCCTGCTCAAATTCCTGACGGGCAGCGGGGGACGCGACCAGGCGGTGCAGACCTTCACCATAGTCATTGCCGTGTTGGGGCCAGTTGATCATGAAGCGATCGCCCGGCAGTCTCCCATAGTTCAAAAACGCCTCAGCCCCGTAGCCTTCCCAGGCTCCCGCAAACTGTTCTGGCCTCTCTACCGGGGGAGCCGCAATTTCGGGTAAGGTCACCCCCGGCCCACCATCCCGCAATACCACCACCCAGGTAGGGCACTGCACCGGATAGCCTTCCGTCAAAGTATTGGGGCCAACGGGGGCACTGGGTTCCTGCCACTGCGATCGCCACTCCCAGCCCCAGCGGTAAGGCACCTCTCCCAAAGCCAGCAAATCCCCCAATTCCGTACCGTCCAGGATGATCTGGGCCTGAATAGTCATGTCTGGGAACGTAACGGCGGTGAGGCGATCGCCCGACCGATGCACTGCCTGGGGCACCTGTCCCGCAATCCAGGTGAGGTTGGGGAGCGATCGCACCCAGTCGGCCAGGATTGCCGCTCCGACCCTCGGCTCATAGGTGAAGAAGCTCACCCAGGCGTGATCCAGGCCGCCGGGTTGGTGGTGGTGGAGCGATCGCACAAACGCCCCCCAGAGTCCGGTCTGGAAAGCCGTTAGTTCATTGCCATCGGGAGCAGCCACCCCCGCCGAAGTCAGCATCCCTCCCAGCCAGGGGAACTCGCTCACCAGGATGGTCTTGGCACCGCGTCGTGCCGCCTGGATCGCGGCAGCCGTGCCCCCCGTGCCGCCGCCCACCACCAGCACGTCAGTCGTCAGATTCTCCAAGGATGTCTAAACCTGGAAAGTTAAATGCGCTCAGCGCTGCCGCCGCTCACATAAGGAGTCACGTCTTCCCCGCATTCATCGGCCAGGTAAGACAGGGCGCGGAACCGCAGCCCCACCAGTTGCTCATACAGGGGGTTGAGCTTGCAGAGGGGCGGAATGTGAACGACCTTGCGGCCAAACAGCTTCACGTCCCGCTCGAAGGGGCACTGGGGCGGAATCATTTTGCAGAGGAAGCGGGCCACGCTGGGGTCGTGGACTTCGAGCTGGTCCAGCCATTCCTTCACCGGACGCAGGGGGTGGGGCCGTCCATCTGCCCCCGGATACGCTTCGGCGGTGGCCGATAGGGGAGAGCTGCCGTCCGGGGCTTGCAGGGTGGACCGCAGGGACGACAGGACGGGGAGATTCAGCCCCAGGGCGTCACAGAACTGTTGGAGAATCTCGTCTTCAGAGGGGGAGTAGACACCGTCGGCGATCGCCACCATCACCGCCGTACGCAGGAAATTTTCTGCCCCGTGGGGAACGTCTCCCAACGCCCCGGCCAGTTCACTTGGGGAAATCACCTCCAGGGCCTCGAGGCTAATGTCTGGCGCTAGCTCGTCCTGGGTGAGGTTGGCGATCATCTCCTGCTCTTCGGGGTCGAAGTGGCCATCGGCCCAGGCAATGGTAAACAGCCCTCGTAACCAAACGGCAATCTGTTCGCGGCTATAGGGGGATTGAATCGCGCTATTCATCGAATACCTGATTGAGTTCTGCACAATGCCGAATTAATCTTAACGTCTGGGTGGGGCGCTTGCGGCTGGTTTGTTTGTTCAGGGATCGTTCCTCTGTCTACACTATTCAGTGGATTCGTTCCGTGAATCCATTGAGAACCTACCCAGGCGTAAATTATGTGGTTTCAGCAAACCCCAACGAATCAGTTCATTCCTGCCTGCTTCCAGCAAGCTCTCCTGGCGGGACTTGTCATAGCGGTCATGGCGCTAACGTGGGGCGGTATCCATCCTTCGGCGGCAGTGGCTGCGGTCGATCCCTACGTAGCCCGCTACCTGGATGCCGCTTCCCCAGTTCCCCTGGCCTACGACGAAACCGGAGCTGTCCGGGAATTTACGGGGGCGGATTTGTCCGAGGGCAAACGGCTGTTTGAAGACAGCTGCATCAACTGCCATGTGGGCGGCGCAACCCTGCCCGACCCCACGATTTCCCTGTCCCTGGACGCTCTTCGGGGCGCAACGCCCCCCCGCAACAACATTCAGAATCTGGTGGCCTTCCAGCGCCTGCCTATGACCTACGACGGCAGTCAGGAAAGCTACTGGTGTCGTCAGGTGCCCGAAACCTGGATGAATCAGGAAGAAATTGAGAAGCTGGCCGCTTTTGTTTTGCGAGCAGCGCAAAAAGCGCCCGGATGGGGTACAAACGAGTTTTGATGCCCCTTGACGCGGTGCCGCAACCGTGATGCATCAGTGCTACGATTGCGACAGAAGAAAGAAGAGATAGATTAAAGGAAAAAACGCTTCATGTTCGAAGAAGTAGATCGGTCAATATCCGTAGATGGGCGGGATATTCGACTGCGATTAGGCTTACTCGCGCCCCAGGCAGGCGGCTCAGTGTTGGTTCAGGCTGATGAAACCGCCGTATTGGTAACTGCAACCCGTGCTTCTGCGAGAGAAGGCATTGACTTTTTACCGCTTCTGGTTGACTACGAAGAACGACTATACGCCGCAGGCCGCATCCCAGGAGGATTTCTGCGCCGGGAAGGGCGGCCACCTGAAAAGGCAACCCTCACCAGCCGCCTGATCGACCGACCCATGCGGCCCCTGTTCCCTGGCTGGCTGCGGGATGATATTCAAATCGTGGCGACGACGCTGTCAATGGATGAGCGCGTTCCCCCCGACATCTTAGCAGTGACGGGCGCATCCCTCGCAACCCTCCTGGCAAAGATTCCTTTTAACGGCCCTATGGCCGCCGTGCGGGTGGGCCTGCTGGGAGACGACTTCATCATCAACCCCACCTTCCATGAAATCGAGGCGGGCGACCTCGACCTGGTGGTGGCCGGTTCCCCCGATGGCGTGATCATGGTTGAGGCCGGGGCCAACCAGCTACCGGAGCAGGACATCATTGAGGCCATTGACTTCGGCTATGAGGTGGTGCGCGACCTGATCCAGAGCCAGCTGGATGTGATGAAGGAACTGGGCATCGAACCCGTGAAAGAGGAGCCGCCCCAGCTCGACCCGACGGTGCTCAATTTTGTGAGCGATCGCGCCACCAGCGACATCAAACAGGTGCTCACCCATTTCGAGTTCACCAAGGGCCAGCGGGACGAAGCCCTGGACGAGATTAAGGCCCGCATTACCACCGAAGCCAGCGAACTGGTGGAAGAGGACCCGGTGCAGGTGGCGATCGCCCAAGACTCCAAGTCCCTCGGTAAAGCCTTCAAGGATTTGACCAAAACCCTGATGCGTCAGCAAATCCTCCAGGACGGAGTGCGGGTGGATGGCCGTAAGCTGGACGAGGTGCGCCCCATCCGCTGTCATACCAAGGTGCTCCCCTCTCGGGTCCACGGCTCAGCTGTCTTCCAGCGGGGGCTGACCCAGGTGCTCTCTGTGGTCACCCTGGGCACGCCGGGAGACGCCCAGGAAATGGACGACCTCCACCCCGACGAAAGCAAGCGCTACCTGCACCACTACAACTTCCCGCCCTACTCGGTGGGAGAAACCAAGCCGATGCGATCGCCCGGTCGTCGCGAAATCGGCCACGGTGCCCTGGCGGAACGGGCGCTGGTGCCGGTGCTGCCCAGCCAGGACCAGTTCCCCTATGTCATCCGGGTCGTCTCCGAGGTGCTCTCTTCCAACGGCTCCACCTCTATGGGTTCCGTGTGCGGCTCCACCCTGGCGCTGATGGATGCCGGGGTGCCCATCACCAAACCCGTGAGCGGAGCCGCCATGGGTTTGATTAAGGAAGGGGACGAAGTCCGCATCCTCACCGACATCCAGGGCATTGAAGACTTCCTGGGCGACATGGACTTTAAGGTGGCGGGCACCGACAGCGGCATCACCGCCCTGCAAATGGACATGAAGATTACCGGACTGCCCATCTCCGTCATCGCCGACGCCATCAACCAGGCCAAGCCTGCACGGATGCACATCCTCAGCAAAATGACGGAAGTAATCGCCGCGCCCCGTCCCGAGCTGTCCCAATACGCGCCGCGCCTGCTCACCCTGCGCATCGACCCCGAGCTGATCGGCCTGATCATCGGCCCTGGCGGCAAGACCATCAAGGGCATCACCGAGCAAACAGGAGCCAAGATCGACATCGAAGACGATGGCCTGGTGACCATCTCCGCGATCGATGGCGAGCGGGCCAAGAAGGCCAAGGGCATCATCGAAGGCATGACCCGCAAGCTCTCAGCTGGAGATGTCTACGTGGGTCGAGTAACCCGCATCATCCCCATTGGCGCATTTGTGGAAGTCCTCCCCGGCAAGGAAGGCATGATCCACATCTCCCAACTGGCGGACTACCGGGTCGGTAAAGTCGAGGATGAAGTCGCTGTCGGTGACGAAGTGATCGTCAAGGTCCGCGAAATCGACAGCAAGGGCCGGGTCAATCTGACGCGGCTGAACATCCACCCCGATGAGGCCGCCGCCGCGCGAGAGTCGACGGCTTCTTGAAAGTTGTGAGACCCTGTAGGGTGTGTTGTGGCACAAGCCCAACGCACCAATGAGCAATGCTTTGGTGCGTCACTCAAGGTAACGACACATCTTACAAAGACTTCGGTGCGTCACGCGGGGCGATGACGCACCCCACAAAATCTGCGTCCATCTGCGCAATCTGCGGACAAAAACCCAAAATCTAAAATCCAAAATCCAAAAATCTCCCCCCTCCGATTTATGGTGCGCCCGGAACGCCCTTTCTAGAATCCAATCAGAGAGAAATTGCTGAATTGGAGGAACAGAATGGTGGCGATCGCACTCCGGAGGCACACCCGTGAATCAAGGGAATAAAGTTCCCCTCCGGGCGGTTGGGCTATTGATGCAGATACCGGGGGGCATGGCCCTGCTGTCCCTGCCGGTCTGCTGGTTTTTTGGCGAAAATTACGCCACCCTGCCATTTCTGCTGACGGCAGGGGTGGCGATCGCCCCTGGCCAATTTCTCTACCACCGCTTTCGCCTGGAGAAGGCGGCCCGCTTCCGGCAGGCACTTTTGATTGTGGCCCTGAGCTGGCTGCTGCTGTTTCTGCTGGGCACCATTCCGTTTGTTCTAATCGCCCACCATCTGGCGAATCAGCCCCAGGCTTCGGCCACCATGCTGGAGTTTCGCAGCCTGTGGAACGCTATGTTTGAGGCTGTTTCAGGCTTCACCACCACCGGCCTGAGTATGGCGGTTGATGCCAGCCAGTTACCCCACTGTTTGCAGTGGTGGCGATCGCTCATGCAGTGGGTGGGGGGCATTGGGCTGATTGTCCTCACCCTGTCGATTCTGGAACCCAGCAACAATGTGGCCCAGCTCTATTCCGCTGAGGCCCGTGACGAGCGGCTCGCGCCGACGCTACAGGAAACGGCCCAGCGCATCTGGTTAATTTACCTGTTCTACACGGGGATTAGTATTCTGCTGCTGGCGATCGCCGGAATGCCCCCCTGGGCTGCCATCAATCACGGTCTGGCAGGGATTTCAACGGGAGGCTTTGCCATCACGGGGGCCAGCCTGAAAGTCTATGGCCCAACCGTCCAGGCAGTGACCATACCCATCATGATCCTGGGGTCGATCAGCTTCCTCATCCATGCTCGACTGCTGCGCCAGCGGGAAATCTCGGTGCTGTGGACGGACACCCGCCACCGCGCCCTGTGGATTTTGCTCATTGCCGGTAGCCTGTTTTTGGTTTTTGAGCGGGCCTGGTTCTCTGGCTCCTGGGAATGGCTGGTGAGTGCCTTTCACTGGACCTCGGCCATCACCACCTGTGGCTTTGCGGTCGTCGATGAGCAGGGTTGGAGTCCTCTCTCCAAAATGCTGATGATTCTGGCAATGGTGTGCGGGGCTGTGTCGGGGGGTACCGGGGGCGGCCTGAAGCTCGATCGCATTGTGGTGCTCTACGAATCCGTCGTCTGGAACCTGAAGCTGGTGTATCGCGAATCCCCCGAAGATCTGCGCTACGAACTCAACGGCCAGATCCTTTCCGAAAAGGAAGCCCACCGCCATCTCAAAACCGCCTCCGTCCTGGCCATGCTCTGGTTCGCCAGCCTCACGGTCGGAACGTTGATTCTCTTCCACGCGGCGGCGGCAGAATTCTCTCTGGTGGATACCCTGTTCGAGTCAGCATCGGCCCTCGGCAATGTGGGACTCTCCACGGGCATCACCACCCCTGAACTGTTCTGGACGGGCAAGGTGGTGCTGATGCTGCTGATGTGGATGGGACGGCTGGAGATTATCGCGGTGTTTGTCTTCTTCTCGTGGCTGCTGCGATCGGGTAAAAATATGGTGCTGTCGGGCGTACAACAAACCAGGTAAGGGCAAATGGCCATTTGCCTTTACAAAATGTCTAAGGGGCCATTAATTCGGGCGTTCAGTCCATAGACCTGACGGCTACCGGCCAGGGCCACCAGCGTCACTTCCCGCTCATCCCCCGGCTCAAACCGCACTGCCGTTCCGGCGGGAATGTCGAGGCGCATGCCCCTGGCGCTCTCCCGGTCAAAAATCAAAGCGTTGTTGACTTCGTAAAAATGGAAGTGGGAGCCAACCTGAATGGGGCGATCGCCCCTATTTCCCACCATCAGCCTCACCGTCGGACGCCCCGCATTCAGTTCAATCTCGCCCTCAACGGGCATCAGTTCACCTGGAATCATACGCCTGCCCTCCTCAAAACTCTCGCTAACGAATGGGGTCATGCACCGTAACCAGCTTGGTGCCGTCGGGAAACGTGGCCTCCACCTGCACCTCGTGGAGCATCTCGGCAATGCCCTCCATCACGTCATCCCGCGACAGCAGGGTGGCTCCGTAGGTCATCAGCTCGGCGACGGTGCGGCCATCGCGGGCACCTTCCAGAATGGCGGCGGAAATGTAGGCGACCGCTTCGGGGTAGTTGAGCTTCAGCCCCCGATCTTTGCGGCGTTCGGCCAGCAGGGCGGCGGTAAAAATCAGCAGCTTGTCTTTTTCCTGAGGGGTGAGTTGCATGGTAGCGGGTGGATGGGGCCAGAGTTATTCAGTCATTAAACCTTAAAACAGGTCATCCATCCAGACCTCGGTCCCAGTCGGGGCGATCGCCAAACCGTACCCGCAAAAATTCCGTAAACACCTGGACTTTAGCTGACAAATGGCGGTTCAGGGGCGTCAGCACGCAGATGGTGATATCGGGGATGGGATATTGGGGCAGCACCACCTGCAAGTGCCCCTGCTGGATATCTTTGCCCACCAGAAACGTAGGCAGCAGGGCGATGCCAATCCCCTTGACGGCGGCGTCCCGGAGCACTTCCCCATTGTTCGAGCAAAGCGGCCCAGAGACGGTGACCACCTGTTCCCCTTCCAGACCCACCAGTTTCCACGGGTAGTGGGTAGCCAGGTGGCCGTAGTTCAAACAGGCGTGGTGAGCCAGATCGGCGGGGTGATTGGGAATGCCGTGGGTTTCCAGGTAGGCGGGAGCGGCGCACAGCACCCGTTTGGCGGGCACCAGGGGATGGACAATCAGGCTGGGGCTGGTGGGTGGTTCGGCAATGCGCAGGGTCACGTCAAAGCCTTCTTCGATGGGGTCGATGAAGCGATCGCTCAACGTCAGCTCCACATTCAGGTCGGGATACTGCACCAGAAAATCCGCCAGGGCCGGAGACAGGTGCAGGGTGCCAAAGGACATCGGCGCGTTTACCCGCAGATTGCCGCGCGGCTCTTGCTGGAGCTGAGTAACGGCCAGTTCCGCCTCTTCCAAAGCGGCGAGAATCTCCAGGCAGCGATCGTGAAACGCCAATCCCGTTTCTGTAGGCGTCACCCGGCGGGTGGTGCGGTGCAGCAACTGCACCCCCAGGTCATCCTCCAGGTTGAGCACCAGCTTATTTACCGCCGATCGCGACAGCCCCATTTCCCGTGCCGCCGCCGCAAACCCTCCAGAAATGACCACCTGGGTGAAGGCCCGCATCCGCTCAAACTTGTCCATCTTCCGGACAGATGACCTTAGGGAATCAGGTTGCTCACCACCTGAAATCGCCGTGTGATTGCCGTAATGCCGTCTTCCCGAATAATCACGGCAGACACCCAGCGGCTGCCGGGGGTGGCCGGGGCACGCCCCACCTTAAACAGACCGCCCGCCGACAGCAGCTCCAGCTCCACAGGGGCATCGGCTACATAACCCTCGGGGCTGGCCGGTTCCTCCAGGGCAGCCCCCAGCAGGATGCGATCGCCCAGAGGCTCCAGCACAATGGCGTCAAAATAAAACTGCTGCCCAATCCCCACCTCCTCAGGCAGGTTAACCTCCACATTGGGGGGATTGTCTCCCAGCGTAAACTGGCTCTCTTCGGCCAGAATCGTCTGCTCCACAATCTGCTCATCCACAAAGCGCTGCCGAGAAGTCAGGGTCGACGTCAGGGTCAGGTTGCGGTTGCCCAGGGGCTGAACCCCCGTCACCGTGGTGGTGGTTTCGGTGACGTAGCCATCCTCCGTCTCTTCCCAGGCGGTCAGCTCCGTCTGGTAAGCCAGATCGTCATATTTCTCCCAAAATGCGGTAAGAGCCTCTTCCAACGTGCTGTAAGTCAGCCCATCCCCATGCACCAGATTGGGGCTGTAGAACGTCAGCACCCCCTGCAGGTCTTCCTGACTGGCAGCGGCATCCAGGCTGGCGATCGCCTCTAAAACTTCCGGAGGAGCCGCCACCTCTGGACTGGCGGTTTGGGCAACGACCCGATGGCCCGCCGCCGCCAGCATCAGCCCCAGAAGCAGGGACGACGCCAGCCGTCCAAAGCGACCAACGGAAGAACGGGTAGACGGGCGAAAGCTTTTGAGTTGAGACATCCGGGGATTGACCATCGGTGATAGGGTGAGTAGTGGGTAAGTGGGGGTTAGATGGGTGGCGGAATTTCTCTAGCGAGCTTTGCGTTTCAAAAAAGCAAATTTCAAAGCAAATAATCTTTCAGAGACAGAGATTGGGCGGGATTGACTGTGGTAGAGACACCTGAGACAGCAACTAGGAAACGGTTACTCATTGCAGCCAGTGGGACAGGGGGGCATTTGTTTCCGGCGATCGCCACGGCAGAAAACCTGGCGGAGTATGACATTGAGTGGCTGGGCGTCCCCGACCGGCTGGAAACCAGCCTGGTGCCCCAGCGCTACCCCCTGCACACGGTCAACGTCACCGGCATCCAGAAGCCCCTGGGGGTTGGCACCGTGCGGATCACGGGGCAGTTCCTGCGAGCCATCCTCATTGTCAGACGGCTGCTGCGCCAGGGGCAGTTTGGCGGCGTCTTTACCACCGGCGGCTACATCGCCGCTCCCGCCATTCTGGCCGCCCGCTCCCTTGGACTACCGACCATCTTACACGAATCAAATGCCCTTCCCGGAAAAGTAACCCGCTGGCTCAGCCCCTGGTGCAGCACGGTGGCCGTGGGATTTGAGGCAGCCAATTCCTACCTGCCCCGCGCCAAAAGCGTCTGTGTGGGTACGCCCGTACGGCCCCAGTTCCGTGAACATCCCGCCCAGGCCCTGAAGGATCTGGCCATCCCTGATGAGGTGCCCCTGATCGTCGTGGTGGGGGGCAGCCAGGGGGCCGTAGCGGTGAACCAGTTGGTGCGTGCCTGTGCCGCCGCCTGGATTGAAGCAGGAGCCTGGATTGTGCATCTCACGGGCGATCGCGACCCTGACGCCAACAGCTTCTCCGATCCCCACTACATCCATCTGCCCTTTTACGACGACATGGCCGCCCTGCTCCACCGGGCTACCCTGGTGGTGAGTCGGGCCGGAGCGGGAACGCTGACGGAACTGGCCATGACCCGCACCCCGTCGATTCTGATTCCCTACCCCTTTGCCGCCGAAGACCACCAGACCTACAACGCCGCCATCTTCGCCGCCGCCGGGGCTGCCCAGGTTTACCGGCAGGCCAACCTCACGGCTGACCTCCTCCAGGAAAAAGTCCTGAAGCTCCTGGATTCCCCCGAACGGCTTAATGAAATGGCGATCGCCACGGGTAATCTGGCGATCGCCGACAGTGCCGAACAGCTTGCGGCCCTAATTAAGTCCCTTTTGGGGAGTTGAACTATAGAGCCAGAGCAACGTTCCGGCGATCGCCAGCTTCACCAGCTCCAGGCCAAAGTATTCGCCGTGGAGGGTGTTCATGGCGGTGGGGAAAATTTCGAGGGACTCAAACAGGTTCAAATGAAGGCCAAGGGCGCTCATGGTGGGGGTGAGGCCGTAGGTGTAGAAGAGGGCGATCGCCAGCAGTCCCGTCGCCAGCGCAATGCCCCAGCGGAGCTTCGGCAGGGCTAGCTGTTGACCCATCGCCAGGGCACCCGTAAGCACCACCGCACCGCAGACCAGCTCCAGCCGATTAAACAGCCAGAAGAGGGAGTAACCAGCCGTGGCAAAACCCGGGGAGGTCATCATTCCCGCAGCATATAGGGTGGGCATAATAAGGGCATCCAGCAGGAGGCTGCTGCTCAACCAAACCAGAAGAATAACCGAAAGGATGGTTTGCCAGGTCAGGCGCTGTGGCGAATCATAGAGGGAGGGGGCGCTTGACCCAATGTGGTTAAAACTCATATTCGCCTCAAGAAATAAATGAATTACTTTCAGCTTAACGAAGCAGCCCCTTGCTCAATGCCGTTGCTCAGCAATTAGATACATCTAGTAACGTCCTGTAATTCTTATTCCAAAATATGGCTAACAAGACAGCTAACCCAGACTCCGAATCACTCCTGCAAGATCGGGACTACACCATTATCTTTGCCCGCACCGCCCCCATCGCCAAGGCCCCCCCTCCTGGCTTTGAGCGACGGTGGCTCGATGCCCAGGCCTCAATTATTAACCTGCTCAAGTACTGCGAAACCTTTGATCCCGACGGCATCACCCTGTATGTCGCCTGCCACGACGCTGAGCAAGACTGTGCCTTCAAATGGTACGAGCACGTCACCTCCGACAGCCTCGACACCCTGATTGCCGAAAACCTGCCCCCCAAGCAGATTAACCTCCATGAAGTGCTGCGATCTGCCCTGGACGATTACTTCGCCCGCAAAGACCAGGGGCGCACCAAGGGCAACGGCGAAATCCTCCTGGTGCTGCTGGATGGGGAACCCGCCGATCGGATGGCGATCGCCAGGGTTATCGTCGAGGCTACCCACAAAATCGACCGCAATGAGGAGCTGGGCATTGGCCTGGTGCAAATTGGCGACGACCCTATCGCCCGTGGCTTCTTTGCCGCCCTGGACGATAACCTGCAGGCGGCAGGAGCCAAATTCGACATCGTAGACACCTGCATCCTCGACCGCATCCCCCCCGATTCCCTGACGGAGTTCTTGCTCAATACCCTGTTTGACTGAAAGTTTCGTTTGGTTAAGTTTCGTTTGATTGCGTTTTGTTTGAACCAATGGCCTCCCCTACTCCCCAAACTCCCCACAGTGGCTACCACTGGGACGGCAGTCGCCGCCGCTTCTTCGAAGGCTGGTACTACCGGGTGACGCTGCCCGGCGATCGCCAGACCTTTGCCTTCATGTATTCCATCGAAGATCCGATTGGAGGACAGCCCTACAGCGGCGGTGCCGCGCAAATTCTCGGCCCCAATGATGGCTACCTGTGCCGCACCTTTCCCAATCCAGACCTGTTTTGGGCGTCGCGGTCGAAGTTAGAGCTGGGCCACTGGCAACACCCCCTACCCGATCAGCGCCCTGGTTTTCTCCTCCCGAAGGGGTTTGACCAAAAAGTTGCCGAGGGCTACCAGGGAACGGCAACCTGGCACCAGGGAAAGCTGAACAGTCCATCCACCGGCTCAACTGCCCGCTGGCAGTACCGCATTGACCCGCTGGATGGCTGGGGCGATCGCCACCAACCTCAGCAGTCCACCGCAGGCTGGCTCTCCCAACTACAAATCTTTGAACCCGGCTGGCAAATTCTTATGGCCCACGGGCTGGCTACGGGCTGGATTGAGTGGCAGGGAACACGCTACGAATTCTTCCAGGCTCCCGCCTATGCCGAAAAGAACTGGGGCGGGGCTTTCCCCACGAAATGGTTCTGGATCAACTGCAACTGCTTCGACGGGGAGCCAGAACTGGCCCTCACCGCTGGCGGGGGACGGCGTAGCGTGCTCTGGTGGCTGGAGTCGGTGGCCATGATTGGCATTCACCACCGGGGAAAGTTCTACGAATTCGTGCCCTGGAACGCTGAAGTGCATTGGGAAATCCGCCCCTGGGGCCAGTGGCGCATGTGGGCCAGCACGTCCCAATACCAGGTGGAATTGACGGCAACTAGCGATCGCCCCGGCACTCCCCTGCGTGCCCCCACCCTGGATGGCATGGTGTTTGCCTGCCGCGATACGATGCATGGTCATCTGAAGTTGACTTTGCGCGATCGCGCTGGTCAGGTCATCCTCACCGCCACCAGCGACCTCTGTGGCCTGGAGGTGGGCGGCGAATACTGGAACGGCCCTTGGCGAGGATAACCGACCTGTTATCATAGCTATTGAATTTGGTGTCATGAATTTGGTGTCAAAAACCCTGGGGTTGTAGCTCAGTAGGATAGAGCGACCGCCTCCTAAGCGGTAGGCCGCGCGTTCGAATCGCGCCAACCCTGTCTCCAAAACTTAAGCCTTGAGGGGAGTTGGGGCACTTCAGATTAGAGCGTGTTTGAAAAGTAGCTAGCTGGGATTTTTAGCACCTGCAATTCCCCCTTAGTCCCTGGCTCGACTGATCTCGCCGAACGTCCTTAATAAAGAGAACCGGAATCAAAGTCCCCTTGTTAAGGATCGTGAATTAAATAACCTGTAATTTATCCGACCTGTAGGGGCATGGAATTCCATGCCCCTACCCCAGGAATTTCACCTTATTAAATCCACGATTCTAAGAGGGTTTAGGTTCCCGACGCTTGTTTAAAGGCTGGGAGGCATTGTTTAAAAGTTCTGAACCTTTGTTGAGAGGTTCGGCGAGATTATTTATGGTCTTGGAACCTTTATTGAAAGGCTCGGAGCTTTCATTTAAAGGTTCGAAGCTTCTTGAAAGAAGTTCGGCGGGATTATTTAAAGGAAAATTTGCATGATTTAAGGGTGAGCGGACAAAAATCAGAGAATGTATTGCACTTTACTTGACCCTTTGTCCGCCGTCCGGTACGCTATCGGGCTATAGCTGTGTGAGCGCAGCTTGTTCTCCCAAAAATTTAGCCTGCGGCGGCACCGGAAGTTGTTGGAGCAACAACCGATGCCTTACCCACGCTACTGATCCGACCAGTCGCGAAGGCTAGGGTTTATTATGGCCCATAGCCGCTTTGCGCTGTCGTGCGTGGAGCGGCTAAGTTTTTGGGTTTCCTACCCACTCAATACATTCGGAGGAATCCCAAAGTGGTCTACATCCCATCCTTCCTGGCGTCTGGCGGCGACACCCCCCAGGCGGACAGTCCCGTTTTGCTGCCCACCCCCCAGGCAGCCCCCGATGAGGAAATCGTGCGCCACATCCTGCTCGGCTCTCCAGCAGCCGTGCGGCGCACCATTCACCTGCTCCATGTGCTCAACTACGGGGAACCGGGCCTATGGAGTCGGCTAATCACGGTGCCGCCAGGGGGCATTGTGCTGACGCCCCAGCAGGGCGAGACGATGAGCTACCTGATTCGGCGGCGCTAGATGCGGCACCAGATCCCAGGGTTTTGCTCGATTCTGGGATCTGGGCGAGGGGGGCGATCGCACGATTTGTGTGGCGATCCGCCCTATCCATCCAGCGGACTCCGCACGCCCCGCCCACCGCGATTTAGGACGTGGGTGTAAATCATAGTCGTTTTGACATCTTTGTGGCCCAACAGCTCTTGTACCGTGCGAATGTCATAACCGTTTTGCAGCAGATGGGTCGCAAAGCTGTGGCGAAACGTATGGCAACTCACCCGGTGCTGGATACCCGCTGCCCGAACGGCCTGCTTGACGGCTCGCTGTAAACCGGTCTCGTGCAGGTGATGCCGCCGCACAACACCCGACCTGGAATCCTTAGATAGTCGATCAGCTGGAAAAGCAAACTGCCAGATCCACTCCCGCTCAGCATTGGGATACTTCCGCGCCAAAGCAAACGGTAAATATACGGAGCCATAACCTCTACTGAGATCCTGTTGATGCAGTCGTTTGGCATATTGAAGCTGGGCTTGCAGTGGCTCGACTAAGATGTCGGGCAACATCGTGACCCGACTTTTCATGCCTTTGGTATCTCTAACAACAATCTGTCGCTGGGCGAACTCTAAATCTTTAACTCTGAGGGGCACTCAGAGCCTGATTCTGCGTTGAAGCAGCAACGTTTTCCTGCACGGCTAGATGCGTCAGAAACGCTTCGATTTCTGCGGCTCCCATGTCTCTGGGGTGCCTGCGATGATGGAAAGTGACGTAACGCTTAACCCAGTTAACGTAACTTTTCTCGGTGCGCCGAGCATAATGCTTAACCCGCAAGACGTCTGAAGCTCTTGGTGAGGACTGCTCTGTGAGATTATTCGTGAGGTGATTGGTTTAATTTTTTGTAGAATGGGTAGCAAAGCCAGTCCATAATCACAGACCATGCCGCAAGCACTTCTCAACCAAATTCTTAATCAGTTGCAGTCGCTAGAACCATCTGAGTTACAGCAGCTTAGCCAGGTAATCCAAAGATATTTAAAGGATGATGAAGTGCTTGCAAAGCGAGCAACATTCCATCAAGCGTTAGTAGGATCTGGGTTGGTTCGGCAGATTAAGAACCCAAATTTTGAAGGGAGGGCGCATCAACGTCTTATCCAGGTTCAAGGTGAACCGATTTCTCAAACAATTATTGGGGAACGCCGCTAGATGGCAATCTACTTTTTAGACAGTAGTGCGCTGGTCAAGCGATATATCAACGAAACTGGTTCAGCGTGGGTGTTAGGGTTGTTTACTCCAACGCTAAGCAATGATTTTTTTGTTGCAGCGATAACAGGGGTTGAAATTGTTGCAGCAATTACACGAAGGGCACGTAACGGTAGTGTTACCGCAGCAGATGCAGCATTAGTTTGTAATCAATTGAGGAGTGACTTACAAACTGATTATCAGGTTATCGAAATTACAGAAGGGATTATTAATTCTGCTATGGGACTAGCTGAGACACAAGGGTTACGTGGTTACGATGCTGTTCAGTTAGCGGCGGGGTGTGCAATCAATGAGCTTTGTATTGCTAACGGGTTATCGCCGATCATTTTTGTTTCCGCAGACGAAGAATTAAATCTGGCTGCTGTTAACGAAGGGCTATTGATTGAGAATCCAAACCACTATCCGTAGCGCAGCACAACACGTCACGGCAGCGGACGGACGAAAGCCGCTGGTGGGGTTGCCGAGGTTGTCTGCCGCCGCTGCATTTTGCCGTTGGGCGGCTTCATATCTTAGTGAGGACAGTCCTTTAAATTCGTCTGTAGGAATTGAGGGTAGTTATGGTTGAGATTATCCTCGCATCGCGGGTCTAAGCTAGACTATTTACACTGCCTGATGTTCGAGGTCATGTATGGCTAACAAAGTCGTTGTTGTCGTAGATAATTCAAATGTCTTTATTGAAGGACAGAAATTCAGTGCAAAAATGAAGGGCATAGTTAAGCAAAGCCCTACTGATAGAGATCCACAAGATCCATCTTGGCGCATCGATTTTGGAAAACTATTGCTAGCAGTTTCAAATGGTAGAACCGTTGCACATGCTGTCCTTGTAGGATCAAGACCTCCACAAAATGATACTGTCTGGCAAGCTGCGGAAGAAAATGGCTTTTCAGTAACAGTACATGACCGCAATGCAATGAACGAAGAGAAAGCTGTTGATACAGAGCTTGTCGCCCAAGCGACTGAAATTATTTGTACTGCATCAGAAGTGATGGATCTAGCTATTCTCTCTGGAGATAGAGATTTTATACCACTGGTAAGTGTCGCCCATCGACGGCATTGGATAGTTGAAATGTGGGCATTCAAGAATGCTTACAATCCCGCTGGACAGATGGCAATGGAGGTTGACTCCATCAAACCACTTGATGACATCTTTAATGAAATCAGCATATATGCGTATTCCTATCCCTAAATGCGGTCTTCGAAGCTAATCTGTTCTCCTTCTATCTTCAAATTGTTCATACCTCCACGTGAGAGTAGCGATATGTCCTTAAATGAACTGCTTCCTAATGTTGCTCAGTTGTCACACCAAGATAAGTTACGCCTGATTCATTTTCTTTTGCTTGCAGTAGCTAAAGAGGAAGGCTATGAACTACAAACACCTGAGATTCAGACTCAAGAAGATTTATTATTAAAACAGTTAGAAGCTACTGAAGCGGTTGTGTGGTCGCCCTACGATGCTTATGGAGCCGCTCAAACTCTCTCAGACCTTCTAGAGACAGCAAGGCAAGAGGGTCATGCTTAACGGTCAGCAATTTCCTTTCATCGAGCGTACCAATAGCGCGGGACTGTCCAGTGTAATGCCTTATTTGCCAATAACACTGAGCTACAGAGATCACTCTCTAGAATTAATGGCTTTGCTAGATACTGGTGCAAGCGTCAACGTGCTGCCTTATGAGGTTGGCTTGCAGTTGGGAGGAGTCTGGGAAGAACAAACAGTACCTATCCAATTAAGCGGCAACTTGGCTCAAATAGAAGCACGAGGGTTGGTGCTATCAGGGGCTGTCGCTGGATTTTCACCAGTTTTACTTGCGTTCGCCTGGACACAATCAAGAAAAGCACCATTGATCTTGGGTCATATGAATTTCTTTGCAGAATTTGATGTGTGTTTCTATCGTGCTGATCTTGCTTTCGAGTTGCGTTTGAGGGAGAAATAGTAGTACCAGCCAGCCGCCCAACACTGCGTGGCAGCGGACGAATGAGAGACTTCTGTAGAGAATCCAAGGTTACTTGCCGCCGCTGCACTTCACCGTTAGCTCTCAAGTGCGATCGCCATCATTTTGGGTTGCGTTTCCTGATGCAGCGCCTTGAGAGGCGATCGCTTCGATGAATAAGGAGGGGCGATCGCCACGCACCTCACTTCTTCCAAATGACGGCTAGCCAGTGATGTAGTAGGTGGCTCTAGAGATGGGGCGATCGCTTCAGGGTATAGGGGCGATCGCCCCTTATCAATTGGGCCAAACAGCGCTGACGTAATTTTTGAGGGGAGGGGCGATCGCTAGAGGGTAAGTTCCGTATCAACGGCATCAGCCGGATACGAATCAATCCAACCATTCCCGACCACGAGCAAGACGAAACTTAATAGGGCACCACCTGGCGATCGTGCCACAGCTTGCCACTTTCACTCAGGGATGCTTTGGTGGCGAGCCAAATAGCCGTATCAGCTCCCTGCTCTGGAGTTCGGGGTGCAGACGCGCCACCCATATCAGTCTCAACCCAACCTGGGTCAACGGCATTGACCACAATATCTCTTGAGCGTAGAGCATCGGCCAGCATGATGGTGGCACCATTCACCGCCAGCTTTGATAAGCAGTAGCTCGGCACGTTGGCAGATAGCCCTGCTAATTGACCATAACCGCTGGAATAGTTGATGACGCGAGCGCTTTCAGCTTTCTTCAGGAGTGGCAGAAAGGCTTGGACAGTTCGAATCATGCTGAAGGTATTGACATCAAGCGTCTGCATGAGCAAATCGCGACTGATGGTGAGAATGTCTACCTCCGAGTCGGGATAGATCCCCGCATTGTTGACAAGCACATCCAGGCGATCGCACTGCTGACTTAAGCGGTTGAACGCTTGTTGAATACTTTGATCATCCGCTACATCCAGTTCTAGTACCTGGATATTAGAACCAGATGGGTCGAGCTTAGCAGCGGCAGCTTTTCCTTTCTCCAGGGAACGGGAACCCATGAAGACGTTGAACCCGGCCTTGAGCAAGCCCTGACAAATGGCAAAGCCAATGCCCCGATTGCCGCCTGTTACCAGTGCTGTTTTGTTGTGAGAGTCTAAGGGCATAACTTGAGATTTAAGCGAGTACACGTTAATCATTTAGCCTGGGACTTTGAATTTGCCTCATTCTGAAGTCTGAGCGATCGCCTCCGCTACCCAATATCTTCGTCTACTGAGGCGATCGCCCTGGAGGAAGCTAGCCAGCGCCAAATCGTTTAGGCTGGAAGTATAACGAGCCAGTGCCACATCCACTTCATGCAGTTAGTGGCCGCTCGCTCGTACCGCTTCAGTTGAGTTGAGACGAGGGGGTAGAACCCATGCTAGAAATCCTATCGATGCCCGTTGAGAACGTCGTCGGTCTACGCATCAGCGGCAAGATCGAAGCCAGTGACTTTGATCGAGCGATCGCTGTCGTTGAAGAGAAGCTGAAATTGTTTGACCGGCTGCGGGTCTATGTCGAGGTAGACAATCTGACTGGACTGTCCCTGGAGGCGCTGATTAAGGATTTACAGTTCACCCTGCGGCACTATAAAGACTTCGAGCGGGAAGCCGTTGTTTCAGATCGTCAGTGGCTACAGCGGCTGGCAGCGGTGGGCGATCGCCTCTTTCCCAGCATTGACGTCAGGCATTTTGATGTAAGCGAGAAGGAACAGGCGTTGGCCTGGGTTCAGAGCTGAGAGGCAAAATGCTGGCAACTTAAGTAATTTTGCTGATGCATGAACAGATGATCGGCGATGAAAGTTAGTCATCGATTGCACGATTTCAGGTAGATGCCCTGGTATGGCCCCATGCTCCAGTGGGGCTTTTTCGTAGCTGCATAGCATCAGAACCGCTCTACCCAAGGTCGTAACTCGATCTCCCATGTCCAGGTACTGCGATGCTGCTGGAGTACGTTCAAGTAGTTTTGGGCGATCGCATCGGGGTCAAGGAAGCTGTCAGGGTTGTCGGCGGGCTGTTCCTGTCCAGGGGGCAAAATTGCGCCATCAATGACGAAATGGGCGACATGGATATTTTTGGGAGCCAGTTCCCGCGCCATACTCTGCACCAGTCCCCGCAGGGCAAATTTCCCCATGGCAAAGAGGGCAGATCGAGGATAGCCTTTGACGCTGGCGGAAGCCCCGGTAAACAGAATGGCTCCCTCTCCTTTTGCCAGCATCCGCTTGGCCGCCTGTTGTCCCACCAGAAATCCACCATGCAATCCACCCCGACCGCCAGGGGCAGGGACGAGGGGCAAAACTGCTCCGCTACGTCGAGCAAGCGCTGATGGCACGGGGTGGGCGTCTGCTGCTGGTGGAAACCTCTGGACTGCCAAGACTTCGATCGCCCGCGAGCGTTCTACCGGAAGTGTGGCTATGAGCAGGAGGCCCGTATCCGCGACTTCTACGCAGCCGGTGATGACAAGGTTGTGTTTCGCAAGGTGTTGAACGCAGAGGCGATCGCCATCTGAGGTAGAAACCAGCTTCAGAAGTATCTGGCGGTGACCGAGCAGCAGGTGGAGGAGGCGATCGCCATGTTGTAGCAGCAGATCGCGATCGCTGTTAGAGCAGAGCACTACTAAGGTTAACTTGTCAAGCTGCCACGAAGATTATGTATCTGGTGCATAAAGTAGCCTCGATTTTAGTGCCGAGGCTTATGCAGCAAATGCATAATTCTTTTAGAGCTTAGAAAAGAGCAACTTATGAACATTGATTTACGTAGTGCGCGTGAAAAGGCGGGCTTGAGCCAGTCTGAACTTGCAGTTATGCTTCAGCTTTCTCAGGCTCAAATCAGTCGTTATGAGCAAGATCCAGGATCTATACCCACTCAACTCTTACTGCGATGGGCACAAGCACTGGGGACTGACATCAACGCTCTCCTGTCAAGTGCTATCCCTTTACCACCACCATTGGAAGTGGGTGATCCGTATCTGGAGTTACGCTGTAACTTAGATATGCTGGAAAAATACATTGCCGACTCCTACCCAGCAGAAGACCTAGATATTCCTGACAAACCTCCAGCAGTAGAGGACTTAAAGAAACAGATTCACCGGTATCGACAAAAGCCAAATTTAGTGTTGGTGGGACGATTTGATTCTGGGAAATCCCACTTGGCTAATACCTTGATGGGTCTTAAAGTACTACCTTCGCAGTATCAACCTGCTACCAGGGTTATCACTTTTGTACGTCATGTTAGCGATCGCCCCGATTGGTTTCAAGATCAAGTCGGGATTCTGGCCGAAAGTTTTTGGACAAAAGATAGGAAAAACAACCAAGTTTTCGATTTGGCACTATTGGACTCACAAAGTTGGTTTGAGAAGCACTGCGTCAAAACTGGTTCCTTAGAAGTTTTACGTCAACATGGCGTACACGATCATTTCAGTAATGTAGAGATTGAGGGACACTCAGCAATTGTTTATGTCGATTCTCCTCTACTTAAGGGCTGTAATATCGTAGACTTCCCTGGCTATTCTGACCAGGCAGATCAGGTATCAGAGGACGTTAAGAAAGCAAACAGTGCAGTTCAAATCGCAGACTTAATCCTGTACACGTCACCGGTCAATGGCTTCATGAATGCTGAGGATCTCAGCCGCCTCAGCTACTTGTTAAAAGTACTACCAGCGCCAGAAACTCACAACTCAACCTTTCCGGTTCTTGGAAACCTCTTTATTGTGGGAACTCACGCTCATCCTGGTATTTCCGGTTCGCAATTAAGTTCAGCGCTGCAAACTGGCTCAGTTAGGCTTTACAGACACATTGAGGCAGTTCTTGAAGAGCGCAGTAAGCTTATTGATCGAACAATTAAGTTAGAGCATTTCCAAAGGCGTTTCTATGCCTTCTGGGAAGAGAAACCTCTACGCTGGGAAGATTTGAAGAAGGATCTGATTCAAATTCTTGGAAAGGCTCTTCCAAAGGCTCGAAGGAACAGAATCGATCGCGAAGTTGGCTTTTTAAAGCATGACATCCCAAAGCAAGTTGACAAGCAGATTCGAGCTTATGGGCAGAAAGTTGATGAAGCGCAGTCAAATTCTGAAATTATCCAGCTTCGGTCAGAGTTTGATGAACTCAAAGACGAAGAACAACAGCGGAAAGCCCAGACTGAGCAAGGTGTTCATCAGATTCATCAACGCATTGAAGAGTTGTGTGATGAAACAAAGAGCTTATTCAAGAAATCCTATGAAAAGATGATCCACATCTCTGCTGTCGAGATGACAATTCGCGATCGCTATAAAAGTGACAAAAAGGAAGCAAAAGAGTATGCAGCGGGTTATCTTGTCGAGCAACTCCAAAGTAAGCTCGAATACTATATCAAGGAGAAATCCGAAGTCTTGAAAGAGGATATAGACAAATTTCTAAGTGTTTATGAAACAGCACTGCTCAAATTTCCCAAACTAAATATCGGTTCTGTCTCCATGCCGTTTAATGCAAAAGGAGCATTTTTAGGAGGGCTTGCAGGAGCGGGAGGGGTTGGTGCATTGGCACTTTGGGCTAATGCTTTAGGAAATCTCGGTGCTTATATCCTCGTAGCTAAATTTGTCAGCTTGCTTTCTGCTTTAGGCATCAGCATCAGTGGGGGAGTAGCAACAGTCGTATCTTTTGTCGCAGCCATTGGCGGTCCGGTGACACTAGCGATAGGGTTATTTGCTGCAGCTACTGCTATAGGCTGGGCAATGTTTGGAGAGTCTTGGGAGCGCCGATTAGCGAAGAAGATTGTTAACCACTTCAAGGACCAGCAAATATTGGATAAATTTCTACAGAGCAATGACGATTACTGGCAAGACACGTTGAGTGCGTTTGACAAGGGAGCAGACGCAACGGAGGAAAAATTTCAGGAGTACATTCAGCATCTACAGGAAATTTGTGCAAGCGATGAAGAATCTAAAGAAAAAATTGAAAAGATTCTACTTGCGCTAAGGAGCTTAAAGTCCTTTTTCGCTGACATTCCCTGGCAGGACGCTTGAAGTTATATTATTGGCAATCATTCTGACATGGCAGCAGGTTCAATTTAGGAGAACCAGAAGAGATCTATGCCCAGACTGCCGCAGTGGCTTGCTGCTCCCTCGGGTCTGGGCATTTTTATGCCTGATGCTTAGGGAAGCATGAATGGTAGAAGCCGCTGGATATAGCAACCGACCGCTTGAATGCCTGAATCTTCGTGGTAAGCCCCGATCAGGGCTTCCATTGCCCGACTCAGGACTTTATCGCTGTCATGGTCACCCTGACGATAGCAACCCTTACCCAGGCGCAGGTGATCGCCCAGGCCGATTTGTCGGGCCACGCTTGCCAGCTTCCTGTTTTGTTCCATCTCCGACCGCCAGATGGTCATAGCGCCTTCGCGCCAATTGGGAGAGTCTCGATACAGCAGCACCGATAAGACATATTTCAGGACGGAGTCGCCCAGAAATTCCAGCCTTTGGTTGTGCTCTCCCTCGTCAGGATGCTCATTGAAGTAGGAGGGATCGGTGAGTGCTTGTCGCAGCAGTCGGTCATCCCGGAAATTGGGAAGCATACTCATAGTAGTTTCCTCAAAGTGATTGTAGGTTCCAACCCACGTACACCAAGCGACGCCAGACTAGAACTGGCGATCGCCCATAAGCCTGAAGCCTGACGAGAGAACCGATTTCCAGAACCTTTTAATCTTATTTAGCCAGTTGGCATGACCGAACTCACCAAATCTGAAGAAAAGCGCTATGGAAGACGATACGCTACCGTGACTTGTAAGCCCTTTTTGTGTGCATGGAATTTAATTATATCTAATTATCGGGCCATAATTCAGAATTTTGTCAAGTGTTTGAACAAAAATTATGCCGAAATTACCAGAGTACGATCGCTACCAGATGTATGCCCGTAATCCTTGCTTGCTCTATGCGGTTCATCCTGATGGGGTGAAGGGCGATCGCTACCAGGGCAACCACTTTCGGGTTTGGTTTGATGTCTGCCGAACGGAGCCGCCAATCTTGCTGTTGACTTCTTCCTGCGTCTCGCCGCCGAGGGAGCCGATTTGGCGCTCCAGTTCGTTGGCAGCCACGGATTCGTTGACGATGTAGGCTTCCTGGGCAGCCTGGGGTAGCGTCTCACGATGCCCCTTCTTTCCACCGGTTGCCTGATAGAGGTCATTCACCGAGCAGTCGAATAGCTCATCAGTTTCGGCGTCAACCGCATCCCGGTATACAGTACTAGCGCCGCCATTGTCCTTGATAGCTTTATTGAACCGCTTATTGACGGTGGCTCCATCGACCCGCTTACGCTGCGGTGTGAGCTGCGTTGATTCGCCGATCAAGTCCAACTGGGAGGCGCTCTCTTCCTGACTCTCCGCCTCGCTCCTCCACCAGCTCAAAAAACCCATTCGCCTCCGCCCGCTCCTCTTGAGTAAAGTCTGACGAGAATAGCTGCTCTAGCCCTGCCCTGATTAGCTCCAGGCCCTCTGGCATCATCAGGAAGGCGTCCAGAATCTCGTGACGATATTCATAGTCCCACCGCTCAGGGGTGAAGTTGAACGTATGCAGCACCAGCATGTAGGCATCCAGGCAGGCATCATAGCTGGCCTGCGCCTCGAAGTAGGCCAGTGCCTTAACCCAGGTGGCCTTACAGCGGCGATCGCCAAATCTAGCTTTCACCTCACGCTGAAAGTTCTCAGGTTGAACCACAGCCCGGTTATATCGGCTGACGCTCTCCCAAGCCCGATAGGTGGCTTGTTTCAAGTCCTGCATCTTCATGGCCCGACTCCCGTAACTTCAGGACACCTGTATTATCCACCAGTTGCCCGATAATTGCGTCCTCCTCGCTACAAATTTTCTCCTGTGCTGTCTGGCTCCTCGCGTGCCCCAGAACATCTAAAGGACGCCACCTTAAAGCGGGAAGCTTTCCCAAGGATAGAATTCAGGAGTCAGGAGCCAGAAGCCTGTTTCCTCCTGAATTCTGACTCCTGAATTCTGACTTCCTATCCAACCAACATTTTCCGGATTGAGTAAATACCCCACCTAAACATCGGCCCCAGCCTTCTCAACCCTCCAGGCCGACTGTGAGCCATTCTTGCCCGACCGCACGAAGCGAAATCCATAGCGCTCAAATTCAGCCCCATTGAGGCTCTTTAGGCCCAGAATCGGCGCGAGTTCAGACGTGCTCACCAGCCAGCCCCGGTCGGCAATCAAGTTAGTGGATAATCCAGAATTCTCTAAGGCTTTTACTAAGCGATGTCTTTCTACTAAGTGTCGGTTCTCTGGCTTGTTCAGCCAGTCTTCTAAAGCTTCAACAACAACATCAGAAATTGTCCAATCTTTGCCAGCGTTTTTCAGAGGGGCGATCGCCAGACCCCCACAGGAAACCGTGCCAGAAGCAGGAAGCATGACTAAATAGGCCACAACGGCTAACAACTAAGGCTCACGCCTAAAAATGGAGCAAAACCACGATTAAGTCAATGTGGGCGAAGCCAGGAGAGGCTGTAAGCATTGCTGCATAATGCTTTGAGCGATCGCCCTCTAAGCATCTGTCTGGTCTGTCGGCTCTGCCCCATCTGCAAACGTGAGCTGCTGGAGGTGCTCCAGGGCGACGCTGCGGATGAGGTTGTGCTGCTTGAGCTGGTAGCGGTCGTCCTCGACGACTTCCTCCACCAGGAATCGATCCTTCAGGGCATCAATGGCTGCGGATGGGGTAGCGATTCTCTGGTACCTGCCCTGTAAAGCTGGCGGAGCAAATCCGGACTCGCAGGGGACAAAGCCCATTGGTTTGCGTCAGAATGATAGAGCAGCGAGTCTTGCAAGCGAGCTAACGATGGCCTCTAGATTTGATTTAGGTTGGGACTTGTCGGTTAATAACCGTAGCGGTCAACTGACGTTGGCAGTTGAGGTCAAGCGCAAGACCGATGTCACCCCAGAGTGGGCGGCAAGACTGCGGCGCAATATCCTTGCCCATGGTACTTTGCCGAAAGCTCCGTACTTCCTAATGGTGTTTCCTGACAAACTTTACTTGTGGGCTGGTGCTGATGCTGCCCAAGACCAGAGCCAGCCTACTTACACCATTGATGCGTCCCCGATCTTGCAACCTTACTTTGAAAGGGCAGGAGTAGCGCCCGATCAAATCAGCGGAGAGAGCTTTGAGCTAATTGTTGAATCCTGGCTTAGCGAGATTGTCCACGCCAATCAACGGCCTGAAGGCATCGGTGATACCCAGCAGTGGTTGCTCGAATCAGGGCTTTATGCGGCTTTAGCAGGAGGAGAAGTTGAGCATGAGGCGGCTGCGTGAACGTCTATGTCGAGACTAACTTTGTTTTGGAGCTAACCTTCGAGCAGGAGCAGTGGGTAAGCTGCGAACAGATTCTACAACTTTGCGAAGCGGGGCGGGCAAAGCTCATTATTCCGGCCTACAGCCTTGCTGAACCTCATGAAAAGCTGAGACGGCAGGCAAGGAACCGTCGAGAACTGCAACAGACATTGAATGCGGAACTGCGCCAGCTTTCACGCACAGCTTCCTATGCAAGCCGCATCAAGCAGATTCAGGACATTGCTAGTTTGATGGTGCAAAGTAACGAAGAGGAGCGGCGTCGCTTTATTCAGCATCGCGACCGGCTCCTCAAGGTCGGAGAAGTGGTTGCACTCAGTAGTGGTATCTTGGCTGAGGCGGCCTCGTTAGAAGCTACCTATGATTTAACGCCGCAAGATGCAATTGTCTATGCATCGGTAATTCGCCACCTGAAGCAGGATCAGCCCCAACAGGCATGCTTCCTCAACCGGAACTCCAAAGGCTTTGATAGTCCTGATATTGTCAATGATCTGGGCCAGCTCAACTGCCGGATCATCCCACGGTTTGACGGTGGCTACAGCTACCTTCAGTCGCAGCTATTACCCTAGTGGGAATGTTGGGCGATCGCCACGGGATAGCAGCCTGCTGGGGTGGCCTGGGCCTGGTGCTGGCTGGCAAGGGAGATTATGAGGCTGCCCTAGCCTGCTACAGGGAGAGCCTGAAGGGATTCAGGCTGATTGGCAATGGGGTGGAGGTGGGCAGAACGCTGTGCCATCAGGGAGAGGCGTTGCTGAAGCTGGGGCAACGGGTCAGGGCAGCGCAGTGTTTTCAAGAGGCGCTGGCGGTGGCACAGCAGGGAGCTGACCGGGCGACGGTTTTAGCGGCGGTAAGGCGGCTGGTTTGGCTCTCTAAGCAGAGTGCTGGGCAGGAGGAATAGCGGCATGAAGGGAGAAAGAGCCAAGCATGAAGGAGGGCTTTCTCCTGACGTTTGGTTGACTTCATTCAGTCCATCCAGTTGCCTGAAAGCTGTATTGAAGCTGAGTTGCTGAAGACAGCGATCGCCCTACAGGAAGTAGAAAAACTTACGAGATTGGCAGAGTATTTAGGGTGAAAACGCTGATGCGGTCCTGGTAATCCCCTGCGTTGGCGCAGGCTCCAGTAGCTCTATGACTCCGTTGCGGAAAATCCCTGCGATTGTCTTTAGTATCCTTACACGACCCAGCTTGGCTGATGAATATTCAACAAACATGCTATCAGCATTATGCAGGCGATCGCCCCTGCACAACAAACCATAGCCTCTACACAAAAAACACATACGCACAAAAAAGAGAGCACTCGACACAGAAGGCTCTCTTTTTATATTGGTTTAACTTTTGAGCGATTGATTAAGGCTGGCTGGCGATCGCCCCAAGAAGAAGGCTGAGAACGGAAGCAACCAGACCGAGTCCACGCTTGACAGCCACGCCCTAAGAGGATGTCTGAAAAGTCATCTTTGGAGTAGCAAAGCTCACTTGATCCCCCTAAATCCCCCTTTTTAAGGGGGACTTTGACTCCGGTTCCCCCCTTCAAAAGGGGGGCTAGGGGGGATCCCAAGTGCTCAAAATTGCACCCAGGCACTTTTCAAACATGCTCTAACCACTTCCCTCTTCTCTCTTCCTTCTTCTTTCCTCAATCTTTCACCCCGTTTCCATTAGTTCAACTTCCGAAGAAGTTTAAAGCGGCGGCTGTTGGCGCGGCGGAATAGTCTTGACCTGCCTGTTTCCATTAGTTCAACTTCCGAAGAAGTTTAAAGGGCTGGGTTCTAGAACCCTTGCCACGCAGCTATTCTACACCCCCATTTCTGCGGGGGGCAACCAGACACCCCAACAAATGAGAAACGCTGTCAATAAGACCCTGTGGAAAACTCCTGAATCCCTTGCCCTGTAAGGCGTTTGCGGGGGTCAACGAAATAATCAGGGTTTCAGCGATCGCCAGACCCCAACAGGAGGAGTCAGGAGTCAGGAGTCGGGAGTCAGGAGTCAGGAGCCAGGAATCGGGAGTCGGGAGTCAGGAGTCAGGAGTCAGGAGTCGATGCTTGGCCTACTCCAGAATTCTGAATTCTGAATTCTGGATTCTGAATTCTGTTGCCTCGCAGTAGCCCGACTTAAAGAGTATTTCAGGGTTATTGGCAGATAGACAACCCTAGCCGCCAGGACTCTAGAATTAAGGGTAAGTGCGTGAGAGCAACTTAATGCAAATTATCCTGAACTTACCCGATAGTCTCGGTCAGACCGAAGCCTTTAACCAGAACGACTGGCTCCGTGAGATTGCCATTGCCTTATTTCAGCAAGAGCGGATTTCTCTGGGCCGCGCCAGCAAAATTGCCGGGATGGACATTATGGACTTTCAAAAGCTGCTGGCCGATCGCGGCATTTGTGTTCACTACGATGTGGAAGACCTTGAGCAGGATGTTCAGCACCTGCGCGATCGAGGCTGGTTGTGATTGTTGTCAGCGATACCTCCGCCCTTTCCAATCTTGCTATTGTCGATCATCTCTGGTTGCTAGAAGCCATTTATCAAACCGTTATCGTTCCTGAGGTTGTTGCTAGCGAACTCGCAGCGGCCAGCAATCCTACCATTTCAGCCATTCTCAAATTGGGCTGGATTCAGACTCGACCCCTTAACAACTCTCAACTAATTGACAAACTGCAACAAGAACGGGGGCTTGATGCTGGGGAAGCAGCTGCAATAGCCTTAGCGCTTCAGCTCCGAGCTGATGATCTGCTCATTGATGAACGCTTGGGACGACAAGAGGCCGTTCGGCTGGGACTGTCTATCATCGGTATTTTGGGAATTCTGCTTACTGCTAAACAAAGAAGCCTCATCCCGCAAGTTCAACCGGTTATGGATGCCTTAATCAGCAAGGCTGGTTTTCGCGTCAGCCCTCAGCTATATCAGCGGGTCTTAGCCCTTGCGCAGGAACCTTAGCAAATCTCCTGTGCCAGCTCCCCGCAGGAGGAGTCGGCAAATTTGTCATTCGCATAAAAAATGGGGGCGATCGCAAGTTGTGTTGATAGACTGGCTGACATCGCACTGGCCCCCGATGTATGACCATTCACCATCGCAAACTGTATGCCTTTTTACAAGCGGCAGGTCAATCCCTGGCTGAAGAAGACAGGCAGCGCCTGATTGATGGGGTAGTTTGCCTGCAAGACCATCGCTCAGCCCTCGAAGCCTGGTGGCAGTCTGACCAGGTTGGGCGGCGATTGCTCGACATTGCCAGCTCCTCCGACCGGGTCAACCTGCAAACCGCCGCAGCGGCAGCGGGAACCGCCACTCAGGTCTGTCATCCCATCAGCGGGCAGCGGCAGCAGATTCAGCCCCTATCCCTAGCTGACCTTGATCTGGAGAAGCCGTTACAGGAAGTTCAAGAGCGGGTCGGCAACGACGTGGAAAAAGTGTTCTGGTGGTTCTGGCGGTTTTACCCCGAACGGTTGGCCCAGCAGTACCCCACGGCACTATTATCGCCCGCCCACGCCATCCTGCCCGACTGTCCTCTATTTAGCTACCAGAGCACGGTGTCGGCCCTGGCGGGAGCGCTCTATCCTGATGGCGACCCTGGCAGCGAGCCAGCCGACCGGCCCTATCTGATGCTGTTTACCTTTTCGCCCGTGCAGGAGTTCATCAAAGCCTCCCGCAAGTTTCTCGACTTTTGGGCCGGGTCCTATCTGCTGCACTACCTGGCGGCGCGGCTGTGCTGGCGCATTGCCGAGCAGTATGGGCCAGATGCGGTGATTACCCCCTCCCTGTGGGGTCAGGAGATCATGGATGCCCTGCTGGTGCAGAAGTACCCGGAGTTTGCAGACGACCTGGGCGATCGCCATCCGGTCACCCGCTTTAACAACGAGGTATCCACCAGCCTGAGCACCGCAGGCTTCCCTAACATCCTGACGGCACTGGTGCCGAAGCGGGGGGTGGAAGCCCTGGGGCAGGCGCTGACTCGCACCCTGCGGGAAGAGTGGCTGGCCATTGGTCATCGCGTGCGCGCAGACATTAGGCAGCGGGTGCAGGCCCATCTAGCCGACCCCAGGAACCAGGCGGCTTTATTAGGGGCGATCGCCCAGGCATCCAACGCCGAAGACCTGGAGGCCCACCAGCGCGACTTGCAGCAGTGGCAGCAGGGGGGCTGCTGGGAGTGGAACAAGCTGTGGGATGCCCAACTGGGCAATACCTGGGAAAGCTATTGGACGGCAGTGCCCCTGGGCGCACCGGGGGAGGCTCTGGAAATTCACGGGGAAACTGGCAGCCCAGCGACCAATGCCGCGACAAAGCAGGGCTGGATTGCGGCCCAGACCGAGATGGCCCAGCCCCGCATCACCCTCCCCACGACGGCGGAACGCAGCTACCCGTCCTTAAATGTGGGCACCTGGTGGGGCAGCTACCAGGCACGGCTGGCTCAGGCCATCCAGGCTATCAAAAATACCCGCACCTGGGCCATCCCGGCGGCTCCTGGTGAGCGCTCTACCTTGTCGGGCCAGTTTAGCGCGGTGCATCCCCGCCTCCACTACAAGGAAGTCTTTCGGGAAGGAGCTGGCGTCTCGGCAGGTTCCATGCGGCTGTTCTGGCGACTGATGGCTGAGATCAAAGACTATGCCGGAATATTCAACGGCTCAGAAAAGCTGAACGCCATTGAGCTGACCAAGCGGTTGGCCTGGCGGCATGGCGGCGTTGGCGCTGCCCTGGGGATTGAAAAGGATGAGCGGGGGGAGCCAGACTATGAGAAGTTCATCCGCTTTCCCAACCTCAGCTCCATTGCGGCGGCCCGATTTGCCCAGGACGCACCCGCCCAGCTCCAGCGCTACTGGCACACGCTGGAGCGATTGGTACGAGACAGTGAGGTCTTGACCAGTGATGACCACCGTGCCTTTTGTTCCCGCACCCGCCGCCCTTTCCAGGTGCGCAGTGCCGATCGCGCCCTGGCCCACCTCCCCGACTACGGCAACGGCTACAACGGGGTAATGTTTTCCAGCAAGTGGCTGGCAGATGACCTGGGCTTTCAGGAGTCTGACCAGGCCGACTCCAAAATTCAAGAGCTGCGATCGCTCGTCAGCCAGGCCCACAAGCATCAAGATGTAAAGTTTGGCGAGAGCAGCCCCGCCGACTGGTGGGTGCTGGTGCTGGGGGATGGAGACAGCATGGGCCAGTATGTCTCAGGCCGCAGGCTAAAAACCTATAAGGCATACATTGACCCTGAGCAACTGGCGCAAATGGCCCAGCCCATTCCCCAGTTGGAGCAACTGCTGCATCACACCCAAAAGCGCATGGGGCCTGCCACCCACGTCGGGCTAAACCGGGCACTGCTGGACTTTTCCAACCGCCTGGTGCCCTACCTGACAGAGCAGCGCTTCTGCGGCAAGGTGATCTACAGCGGCGGCGATGATGTCATGGTGGCCCTGCCGCTGCCCGACCTGCCCGAATTTTTGCGATCGCTGCGGGCAGCCTGGGCGGGCGATCGCGACCCCTATGCCGAGCCAGACCCCCAGGTGGCCTTTGGGGCAGGGGCGGCGGGGGAGGAAACAGGATACTGGCATCCCCACTTCAAGAGGGAGGAGTCGAGTGACGTGGGCTTACCCAACCGGCCCCTGTTCACCATGGGGCAGGGAGCCACCATGAGCCTGGGCATTGTGATTGCCTACAAAAGCGTGCCGCTGCCCACGGTGCTGGAAACCCTGTGGAGTGCTGAGAAGGAGCGGGCCAAGGCGCTCCAGGGGGTTCGCTCTGTTGACGGGCTGCCCCGGATTCCGTCCAAGGATGGCCTCTGCTTCCGCGTCATCTATGGCTCTGGCAATGTGTTAGAAGCGGTGATGAAGGGCCATCTGCTGGAGCCGTGGTGGGCGTTTCTCCAGAGCAATGGCCTGGACGAAGACCTCAGCCCCCTGCTCTATCGGCTGGCAGACGCCTTCCCCCGCCACGCCTGCCTGACGCCAGACCGCCAGATGTTTGCCAGGGTGACGGAGGTGGTGTTGCAGCGCCGCGACCGGCCCTTGAAGAACGAGGAAACCTTGATCCAGTGGCTCAACCAGTGGGAGCAGTGGGCCTGCGCCGTGCAGCAGCAGGCAGGCAACCCCGACCCACCCCCGCTGGGAACAGGCACAACCGACCTGGCCGCTTTGCTCCGGTTCACTGCCTTCTGGATTGACCGCATGGCCCAATATCGCCGCTGGGTGCCCCCGGCAGGAGGTCAACCTTGATGAATTGGTATACCCTTGATCCGCTGGATGTCTTGATGTTTCGCGATGCCAAACCCTTCAGTCCTGGTGAGGGCGCATGGGCCAAGGGCGTCTTTCCTCCCCTGCCCATCACGGTCTTCCAGGCGCTGCGTTCGGCATTGCCCCCCAGCCCCCGGCAGCAAACCCGCGAGCTGGTCTTTGAAGGGCCTTTCCTGCAATACGACGACGGCCAAACCACCAGCCTCTGGTTGCCGACCCCTAAGGATCTGCTGAGCGTCCATCGGCGATCGCCCCCCTCCGCTTCCCCCGCCCCCGATGACTTCGAGGACGAGGCCGAAGACACCGCTGCCAACTGGGAAGGCACCGTCACCCTCCAGCCTGCCCCAACGACATCAGCCTGGCAGATTTACACCTCCACCAACGGCCTTGCCCCCATGGTGCCCCCTACGCCTCAAGAGCTGGGCCATGCCGCCATTGGTCGGCCCAAGCCCTGGATGCGGGCCACTGCCCTGGCAAAGTACCTCAGTGGCAAGCCCATTGAAGCAGCAGTAGACTTCCAAGATAATCCCTGGACCGAGCAGGTTCTCCCCCACATTCAGGTCAAACCGGGCACCCGCGAGGTGAAGTCTGAAGATGGCTACTTTACCGAAGTTGCCACCCAGCTCTATCCCGGCTGGAAGCTGGTGGTGGCCCTGAGTGCATCCATCGAGAAAACCATTGTGCGGCTGGGAGGGGAGGGGCACCGCGCCCTGGTTTCGCCCATCGATGAGCCGGAGGATTGGCGGGCACTGGCACCGTTTACGACCCCCACCGCTGGCAGCACCTTTGCCTACCTGCTCACCCCTGGGCTGGCGCAGGCAGAGCCAGATACCCCCACCTATGCGGTCTATCCGGGGGTCTGGAAAGAGCATTTGGTGGGCTGTGCGAGCGATCGCCCCCTGCTGTGGGGAGGCATCTCAACGGTGTATCGCCGAGACGCCCTGGGACAGGCCGAGTTTTGCCTCACCCCCCAGCGGGCCTTTGTCCCGGCGGGTACGGTGTATGTGTTTCAGGAACTGCCCGGTCAGCTCTCCCTACTGCCCGATGGCGATGCTCCCTGGCTACAAACGTTTAAGCAACTCAACTATGGAAAACTACTGTGGGGAAACCGCCCATGACCTTTGACTTGATCTATCTCTACCTTTTCTCTCCCCTGCACACCGGCGGCGCGTCCCAGGAAGGCAACCTGGTGGGCATTGCCCGCGAGTCCCACACAGATTTGCCCTACGTGCCGTCAAGCACCATTCGCGGACGGCTGCGGGCCGAGACCGATCCCAGCTATCGCGCTGACCTCTGGGGAAACACCATCGAAGATGTCACCGACAAAGGCGCAGAAAACCTCAAGCAGGGGGCACTCTGGGTCGGCAATGCTTCGATTCTGTGGATGCCGGTTCCTTCCCTGAGCCACGGCGTCATCTGGGTTACTTGCCCCTTACTGCTGCAGCGGTGGAGCCGCTATCAGGCCCAGCCCCAGCCCCTTCCCCCCGCCTACAGCAGCAGTCTAGCCTCCGAAAAAGCCCCCATCTATCTCAAAGACGCCATTCTGCCCGCCAGCGACCTGGTGGACTGGCCCAACTGGGCGCAATGGTTCCCCCAGGAGGCTGCTGACAACATCCGACGGGTACTGGTCTTGCCCGACCAGCACTGCCAAACCCTGGTGCAAATGAGCCTCTGGCGGCAGGTCAAGATTAAGCTCGACGAGCACAAGTCCGTTGACGGCGGCTTCCGCTACGAAGAGGCGATTCCCCCCGATACGCTGATGTACTTTCCCTGGGGGTTGACGGCCCAGACCAAGTCTCAGGAGGAGGGGGCTGTAAAGCAGCATAGCCAAAGGTTTCACGAGCTGATCCGCGATCGCGACATTCTGCAAATTGGCGGTCAGGAAAGTCTGGGCCGGGGCTTTGTGCAGCAGTGGTTGGGTACCAGCAAAGTTATGCAGGAGGTGAAGTAATGCCTTTTGACCCACGCACAATCGGGATGCCCGTCTATGACGCCCTCAAGGACTTGAGGCATCGGCCCAATCAGGACAATACGCGCCTCAAAGAGCAGAAAAGTCAGGCGGTTGAGCTGTATACCTACCTGGCCACCTGGGGCATGATGCGCCTCAAGGCGGAGGAGATAGTTCTGGAGAAGCAGCCGGGCAAGAAGCAGGTGGTGGTCAAGTACTTTGAGTGCCTGGAGGAGATTTCCGGCGAGACTGGGCTGGCGTCTGCCAGTGGCTTGGAAATCCTCAAGAAAATGAAGACTGAGCAGTACCTGGGCCTGACGGGGCTGGGGCTGGCGATCGCCCAGGAGTTCAGCTTCTGGGCCAACGCTCTCTATCACGATGTTAAAGGGGAGGCATAGTCATGGTTTTTGAGCGCCCAAAGCGCCCCGGTCAACCCCAGAAGCCGGGTTCCCGTGCCGGAGCATCCCAACGACCCGGAGCACTCCAGCGTCCCAGGCAGGGGAGCGATCGCCCTCGCAGCAGCTCGGATGCAGGCGGACATGGCCGAGATGGAGGTGGAGGCCGAGATGGAGGTGGACGGGGGAATGGTGGCCGAGACAGACCCGGTGGAGGTGGGGAAGAAACCCCGTCTCCCTGGTTGCAGCACCAGTTAGACCCCAACCCTGATCCCTCCCAGGAAGCTGGCTTCGTGGAGTACTTGCGCTGGATGCGACCCTATGATGACGGGGATTCCACGCGAGATGGCACCAAGGTACAAATCCTGCACCTGGCGGAGGAGAATGCCGACTACGGCGATCGCCTCAAAGTCCTCACCGAGCGCACCAAGCGCATGGCGGGAAAGGGCAACACCTTTGAGGTACGATGCCTGTGGCGAATTCGGGTGGGGGGACATCGTGGCCCCGAAAGCATCCTCCTGCCTGCCTTTGATGCCCTGGGAATGCCCTATCTGCCCTCCAGTACGCTGCGTGGAGTTGCCCGCGCTGAAGGGATTCGAGACTTGATGGCCAAGAAGTCTGGCGATCGAAAAGTGGCCAGAGCTGAGGCGGAAGCCGAGATTGCCCAATACTTTGGCTCACTGGATGCGGAAGAAAGGGACCGGACCGGGAAGGTCATTTTCCTGGATGCCTACCCCATGCCCAGTGGCGATCGCCCCTCCGGCGGCCTTGCAGTGGATATGGCCAATAATATTTGGGGATGGAATGGGAATTCCCTGGACTATTCTCCCAACCCCAATGCGTTTTTCTCCCTGGAGAAGTCTACTTTTCTCATCGGCCTGCGTCCCCTCAACGATCAGGTGAGCGCTGATGTTCTCCGTCAGGTTCGTAAATGGCTGATTCGCGGACTACAGGCCGGGGTTGGGTCCCAGGTCAATACGGGATACGGAGCGCTGGTGCAGGCCGACCAAAAGCCCTCCAGGCTGGAAATCCTGCGCCTGCCGTTTACCCTGGAGGGGCAGCTCATCCACGGCTGTCAGCAGTTTACCCAATGGAAATGGGACGACCGGCGGGGCTGGCAGATGCGGGGTAAGGCGGAAGCAGAGGTGCGTCCCGTGGCGTTTAAGTCTATGCTGCGCTACTGGTTTCGGGTATTGACCTTGGGCGTGCTGTCGCCGTCAGAGGTGCAGCAGTGGGAAGCCACCCTATTTGGAGCCATCACTCCCCAGGCGACCCAGGGATGGCTGACGGTTCAGGTGAGTGATGGCAAGATTGTGCAGCCTGAGGCCAAAAGCCAGCAAGACCCCTGTGGAGAGCAGTCTGGGACGCTGATTTTGGCCCACTCGGCTGCGTCTCCCGCTGCCCAACACAGCGCCACCAAGGCTCTGTTCAAAAACCTTGCCTGGTTGATGTTTCACCTGGGGGGCATTGGTCAGGGAGCCCGTCGCCCCTGCTACTCTCGCAAGAATCGCGATCGCGCCCCCTGGTGGCGAGGCTCAACGCTGATTCCAGAGACGGATGATGATTTTTGGGCACTGCCTGAGGATGAGGAACTGCCGGTCTTTGCCCGCCGCTTTCGGAAACGCCTGCAAGCCTTCTTTGAAGCGCTGGCGGCGGTGATGCAGCGCCAGCTTAACTGGCAAGCCCCCCGCAGTCTGGGTCAGGTACGGAGCGATCGCTGGACGGAGGCGGCTGACGCGGATTGCCGCATTGTCCTCTGTGCCGGGTCAACTAAGAGCAATAAGCCCTATGCTCTGGCGGTGTTGCACGATCCGGAGTTTAAGCGCCAGGGAGATTATGATGGCAATCTCTGTGGTCAGGTGCGCGGTAAGGTCGCCCCTTCGCCGGTCTGGATTATTGATTTGGGCGAGTTCCAAGTGGTGACGGTGTTTGGCGCAACTCAAGATCCGCGCCGTCAGTATCTACGGGCGTTGCGCGATCGCACTTCGCGGGAAAACTTTAGTCAACTTTGGCCTATTTGACGATGAAACCAGCCACTCTTGTCGCCAACCTTGGCACCTCTGACCTGACCGTTAAGCTGGATGGCTTTGAATACTTCTTTCCTGTCCTCTTCGAGCGCAAAGAGCCAAACCTGATTCTGCCGGAGCTGGGTAGCGACCTGGCAGCAGCCTGGGAGCAGAGCGTTAACTTCACGCAAGAAGTTCTATGTTCAGAACTAGACTACCAGCCTGAAAATGGGAAGGTATCCTTCCGGGAAGTTACCCGAAGGTTGCTGCAAGCGTTCACCGATCAACCTGAGGAGTGGGGCGATCGCATCCGTCCAGGACGCATTTGGGGCGTGATTGAGAAGGCGCAGTCGGACTTCCAGGTTGAGCGAGTGTACCTGTTTGTCACCAACCAGAGTCCACCCCACCATCAAGACACCGTCTATCTCGGTGAGATTCTCAAAGCCTGGTTTGGCTGGAAGCTCGGTCACGCCCTGGACATCCAGCTCCAGCCCATTCCCCAGACCCTCTTACCCGTCGATCAGGACGACCTGTTTAACTACTACTACAAATTCTTCAGGGAGACGGCACCCGCATCAGGTAAGCTGCTGGTTAGCATCAAAGGCGGCACCCCCCAGATGCAAAACGCCCTCCGCATTCAGGCCATCACCGCCACCACCCAGGTGGCCCTTTTTGTAGAGCCGCGACTTGCCGTCGCCGATGTGCTGGAGGGGCAGCCCTCGGCGTGCCGCATTGATTCCTACTGGCGCTCCATGCGCAATCAAACCTATCAGTCTGTTGAGCTGCTGCTGAAAAGCCGCTGGGACTTTGATGGGGCGATCTCGCTCCTGGAGTTTTGGAAAGGCACCCTTGACGAGCTGGTGCAGGACGGCATCGAGATCGAGGCTGTGAAAGCCAGCCAGCAGCAGCTAGGCCAGATCATCACCGGGTTAAACATTGGCCTGGAGTGCCTCAACCTTGACCAAACCCAGGCCCAGAGCCGGTTGTTAAACCCCAGCGACCCCAAGCTACGCCCTTCCATCAACATCGACAACCTGATTCTGGAGCCGCATTACAGCGCCCTGCTTAACCTGTTCACCCACTGCCGCATCTTTTGGCAGTTGAACCGCATCTCGGACTTTGTCTCCCGCCTGGCCTCTTTTTACAAGGAAACCCTCTGCCAGCTCGTGCAGTGCTTAAACGGAGAGCGCTTTATGGAGCGAAGCAGAAACCAGCATCAGCCGCTATCCTGGCGGCTTGATAAGAGGACTTTCATGAAAGCCAATGGCGGCAGCCTCTGGCAGGAATTCGAGCGCTTGCAGCTTGAGGAGTTCTCTAATGCAAGCCGCCAATTGGCAGAGGAGACAATCCCGCTTCAGTCGCGGCCCATTAAAAGCAACTTTGTGCGATCGCTCCTACTAACGACCTCCCGCGAGAAGCAAGTCCACGGCCAGGACGTTTTGGTCAGACTGCGGAAACTGGACTACTGGTGCCTGATCCGCAACGACCTGATCCACGGGTCAGAGGGGATTAGTAAAACCCGTCTACAAAAACAGTTGGATGAGGACCGAAAAAACACCAGGGATGCCAGACGGCGAGAGGCTGCCCAAGCCGCTTGCAACGCCGAGTGGTCCGAGTTTGAGTTCGTCTTCGAGCAAATCTGCTTCAGCCCCCTCAACCTGATTCCAGCCAACCTGAGCCAGCGCTATGCCAGGTCTGACGAATCCTACATCTACGACCCTATCCGCACCTGGGCGATCGCCCAATTAGAAAAAGAAAGTCGCCAGTAGCTCTGTCGGGGTATTCACTCAGGCGGGGAGATCCGGTTGGGTAGGGAGACAGAATTCAGGAGTCAGAATTCAGGAGAGAACTGCCTTCTGTCTTCTATCTTCTATCTTCTGTCTTCTGTCTTCCGCCTTCCGCCTTCCGCCTTCCGCCTTCTGCCTTCCGCCTTCCGCCTTCCGCCTTCCGCCTTCTACCTTTCCTCACCATACACCTGACAAATGCCCCTGGCCATGTGCTGAATCTTCTCTACCACTGTGGTGGGCTGCACCACCTTGATGGCTGCGCCAAACCCCAGCAGCCACCGCAGCAAGTCCACATCCTGCGCCGACCAGTGGGGTAGCGTCACCTGAAAGCGGTGGGGAAAGCGGCGATCGCCACTGGGCTTGAGGCTAAACAAGCGGGGGGTATGGTGCTGGTGGGAAGCCCGCCCAGGCAGGGGCGAGAAGCGCATCTGCTGGGCGGGAAACCGCTGGGTGCCCTCACTGATGAAGCGAAAAATGTCGTCGTTGCACCATAGCTCCAGGGTCATTTCAACCGCTGCCCGCTCGGCCTTGTTGGCACTCAGGTAGCGAGCCTGGTCGGCGGCGCTGTTGCCCAGGTGCAGTCCGGCACTGGCGCGGTAGAGTTTTGTCAGGCGGTCAAGAGCTTGCCGCTGCTGTGAATGGCTCCGCTGTTGGGGGAGGGGCTGCACCACAAACAGGCGATCCAGCCGCTCAAACCGCAGCAGGTGGGGGGCTTTTCCCTCTATCCACTCATAGCCCAGGTACCAGCCAATATTGTGAAACACCAGTTGCAAGGGCCAGACCCGAAAGGGTTGACCCTGATGGGGGTCGTCAGCAAAGCGTCCCGTGCCGGTGATGCGGTTCAGCTCAAGCTGGGTGGCGCTGCGGATGGCGTCAACCAGGGTGTCTAGCTTGCGGTAGGCGGCGTAGTCGGGCAGGGTGCTGGTATCCACAATGGTCTGGTTGCCGATGGCGCGGATGGGATAGGTGGCGATCGCATCTTTGCGGTCGATGAACCGGCTACTGGTCAGCCGCTCTTTGAGAATTTGATAGATCCTTAGCGAGAGGGGGTCTTCCAGGTTCTCGGCCTGGGTTTGCACTACTTTGAACACATCCAGTAGCTCATGCTTGGCTAAAACCGCTGTGCCGATGAAGTACCCCCGCTTCATGGGAGCGCTGGGCAAAATGCCGTAGGGCTTCAAGACTTGCTCGATATCTTTGCGCAGGCTGTCCCGTGTGGTGTAGGTCAGGGTTTGCAGCTCCGCACATAGCCGGTCCAGGCTGGTTTGACCGGGTGCTTTGCTGAGTAGGGGGTAGTGGACGATAAAGCGAATAGTTCTCAGCAGGCGCTCAAATACCTCCCGGTCGGAGTAGCTGTGGGGGATGCACGCCTCTACTGAGCCAGGATAGGGTGAGCCAGGATAGGGTGAGCCAGGATAGGGAGATAGCTGGAGCGGCGCGTCTGGAGCATCCGGCCCCAGCAGATGGTTTTCCTCTAGCCAAACGAGGTCAGCGGCGATCGCCCCTGGATCGGCATACACTGGATGATATTGCTGGGCCATCAGGGCACAGATTTCGTCGAGGGTATCCTGCGGCAGTTGCTCGTCCAGGGCTTGTTTGGGGAGCCAGGTTTGCCCCCAGTCTGGGTGAGTCCCATGCAGATGACCCAGGCCAGGGTGCTGAATCAACAGCGCCATGAGAAACAGCAGCCGCTCAAAGTCAAGCAGCGCCGAGTAGCGGTGTAGCGCCAGATGGGCGCTGCGGTTACGGCGATTGATGAGGGTACGCGAGAGGCGCTCCAGCTTGTCCTGCATCACAGGTATGATGGCGTCTTCGTCCTCGGTGCTGATGGCATAGACGGCAGCAAACCCTTCTGCCACAACGGGTGGAAACTGCTTCAACGCCTGCGCCATGTCATCAATCACGCTGTCATCAACTGAGCGCGATCGCCCCTGGTTGCGACTGTGGCAGGTGGCGAGGGGGGTCTTCAAGTACCAGCCCACCCACTGCACTGGCTCCTGATTTGCCGCCTCGCAGGTTTGACGGAGTTGCTGCAGGAGGTGGAGCCGCCAGCTTCTTTTGGCGTTGGTGGCGTCATAAACCACCGACTGCCCTGCGGCGATCGCCTGCTGAATCTGCTGGAGCACCTGGGCTTCTACCTGGCTCCATTCCCCTTGAATGGCCGCATCCCCAAATAACTCCGCCCGAATGCGATCGGTGGAAACAATGCACAGAGCGGGATCGTGCTTCTGCCAGGTCGCGGCCAGGGTAGATTTGCCCGCACCGGGGGGACCAATGAGGATGTGGCCAGTTAATGCCATAGGGTAGTCGTGGGTAGAATGGCCTTATCCTACGCAACTGCCCTATGCCTGTCTATCCTTTTGCTGCGAAGCACAATTTGCCTCCGCTAACCTGGGGCGATCGCCCAAACCCTGATGCTGCCGTTGAGGTTAGCGATTCCACTCCAGGCAAGGGTTTCAGGCGTTTTGGAGGTTTATTGTTAAGAATGATTGTCAGGTGTGGGCAGGGGATTTGGCGGTTAGCGCATTGGGGGGTTACAATGTGCCTGTGGCAAGGGATTTGGACGCCCGCTGTCACCACGCTCCTTCGGGAGCCGAACTAATGGAAAGCTGGTGGGCGAAGATTGTCGGCTGAAAACTCGCTATGTCACCACGCTCCTTCGGGAGCCGAACTAATGGAAAGAGGATCTCCCCAGACAGCAAGCTGATCTGTCTCGCTGGTCACCACGCTCCTTCGGGAGCCGAACTAATGGAAACGCCGAACTCTGGAACGTTTGCATTAAAAGGCAATGTCACCACGCTCCTTCGGGAGCCGAACTAATGGAAACTCTACAGTGTCTACCCATTGCTCTAAGCCATCTAGTCACCACGCTCCTTCGGGAGCCGAACTAATGGAAACGTGTTTTGCAGTCTGTTCACGGTGAGGAGGGATCGACGATGTCACCACGCTCCTTC
>JAYKGU010000046.1:0-30326 GCA_035285585.1 Synechococcales cyanobacterium | reverse complement strand
GGTAGGCGCAGGGGAACAACAGCAGACCAGACCAGCCGATAAAGACGAATCTGTCGCGCTTGAGCCAGTCATCGAGGACATCGAACCATCCCCGGCTGGCTTGCGCACGTCCCATTGCTACGGTCATCTCATAACCTCTTTATATCGGGTCTAGGTACATGCGGCATCAACTGCAACTATTAGAGCGCATTAATGCCACTTAAAGAAAGCTAATTTTGAGCTTAACGTTGATCAAGCGTTGGCTATTTGGAGGGTCTGGGCGATCGCTCCCAGACCTGCGTCCTTGATTGTCAACATCTGCCTCACAGCCTCTGTCGGATAACCGAACCGAGTTGTGCTGATTGTGGACGGATGTCTCCAGCCGACGCCCAACGTTTCTATATGATAAAAACATCCTCAAAATTTTACAATCTGATACGTTGACTCTCATCTCGGCATCGATCTATTCACAGGCAATATTATTTCTATGCCAAATTCACGTCTGGCTTTCCAGGGGCGATCGAGCCAAACCCGCTGATGTGTCTGTCCGCCTGACATTCAGGCGATTTCCGATCGGTTCATACGCTAACTTCTGGCAGATGATTGTAGATTAGATAGGGGAAAGCCGAGGTGATTTCTGTGAAGCCTCATGTTTTCTTAAATTTTTAACCATCTCAGCAGAACTCTGCACCGAGCAAATCCATGGCCGTATCAACAGCAAAGGATCATCAGACCCCCGACAGCCAGCAGGTGCTGCGACAACCGATTGTGGGCGCACGCCGACTCAGCAATTACTGGTGGGCAACGGTCGTCCTGGTGGGTGGGATTGGCTTCCTGCTCTCCAGCCTGTCCAGCTACTTCAAAGTTAATTTGCTGCCGTTCTCAGACCCGACCCAGCTCATCTTCATTCCCCAGGGCATCGCGATGGGGTTCTATGGTGTAGCGGCCCTGTTGCTATCTACCTACCTCTGGCTCATCATTGCCTGGAATGTTGGCGGTGGCTACAACGAATTCAACCGCCAGACAGGCCAGGTGCGTATTTTCCGCTGGGGGTTTCCTGGTAAAAACCGCACCATTGATATCACCCATGCGATTGAAGATGTCCAGGCGATTCGGGTGGATATTAAAGAAGGTTTGAACCCAAAACGTGCTCTTTATCTGCGAATCAAGGGCAAGGGGGCGATTCCGCTCACGCGCGTGGGACAGCCACTCCCATTGTCGGAACTGGAAAATCAGGGAGCCGAGCTGGCCCGGTTTCTCACCGTGCCCCTCGAAGGTTTGTAAAGAAGCATTAAATAGAACCAGTCAAGAGCTAACCCATCGCTGAGGACGCACTATGTGGTCTAAGACATCCATGCAGCCCCTACAGGTAACCCGTCGCTGGTTTTTCTCCATACTCATGATTGGGCTGGTGCTGCTGGGCGGCTGCACATCGGCCTCTTCTCCTGAGGTAGATGCTAGTGCCGACCCGGTTGATCCGTCATTGCCTCAGCTTGCTGGGCCTGCAGCAGTTGAGATGGTGGTGAACGGAGAGGCCATTACCGTGAATGTCGATGGTGAGAATGCTCCAGTGACCGCCGGAAACTTTGTCGATTTAGTCAACCGCGGCGTGTATGACGGGGTGGCTTTCCACCGAGTCGTCCGGGAACCGGAGCCGTTTGTGGTGCAGGGCGGTGATCCCCAGAGCAAAGATCCATCCGTGCCACCTGCCCAGTTAGGGACGGGAAATTTCATTGACCCGACCACTGGTGCACCCCGCTACATTCCCCTAGAAATTAAGCCCGAGGGGGGCGATCGCCCCATCTACCATCAAACTTTTTCCAGCTTAGATATTGCTGAACCACCAGTGCTCCCCCATCGTCGGGGGGCAGTGGCCATGGCCCGTTCGGCTTTTCCCGACTCTGCCTCTTCCCAGTTCTACTTCGCCCTCACGGACCTGGGATTTTTAGACGGGGAATATGCCGTCTTTGGCTATGTGGATGAGGCCGATATGACAGTGATTGATCAAATCCAGCAGGGCGATCGCGTCGAAACAGCCCGCGTGGTGGTCGGACTGGAAAATCTCCAGCAGGGTAGCGGCAGCTAATTTCTCCCAAATGGTCACAACGCTAACGGAGCAGGTCCTATCCAAACTTCCCAACGGAGCGCTAAGTGGTCTCCGCAGTGTCGATCAGCGCTGGTCAGACTATAAGTCTGGCAATATTTCAACACCCACGGTCGTTCATCAGTCCACCGAGCCACTGGAGAGGGTAGATTGGGATGTGGTTATCTGCGGCGGCACCCTGGGAATTCTCCTGGGGGCTGCCCTGGCCCAGCAGGGATGGCGGGTGGCCTTGCTGGAGCGGGGGGTGCTGCAAGGGCGAGATCAGGAGTGGAATATCTCTCGCCGCGAGCTAAATGTTTTCCTGGATTTGGGCTTGCTGACCTCGGCTGAACTGGAGCGGGCGATCGCCACGGAATATAACCCGGCCCGCATCGCCTTCCACGGCGGCCTGGAATTCTGGGTCAAAGACGTGCTCAATGTCGGCGTTGACCCCAAATATCTGCTGGCGACCCTCAAAGCCAAATTCCTGGCGGCGGGGGGGCAGCTATTCGAACAGACGGCGTTTCAGGGCGCAACGGTTCATGCCAACGGGGTTCAGGTGAAGGCGGGAAACGGTTTCACCACACGCCTACTCATCGACGCCATGGGCCATTTTTCTCCCATCGCCCAGCAGGCGAGGCAGGGGCGATCGCCCGATGCCGTCTGTCTGGTAGTGGGCACCTGTGCCAGGGGTTTTCCGGCCAACAACACGGGGGATCTGTTTGCCTCAATCACGCCCATCCAGAACCACTGTCAGTATTTCTGGGAGGCTTTTCCCGCACGGGATGGGCGCACTACTTACCTGTTTACCTACCTGGACGCTGACCCCGCCCGCCCTAGTCTGGAAGACTTGTTTGACGACTACCTGCGCCTGCTGCCCGATTATCAGCGCGTTACCCTCGACCAGTTGGACATTGTGCGAGCGCTGTTTGGCTTTTTTCCCTGCTATCGCCAGAGTCCGCTACAGATGCCGTGGAACCGGCTGCTGGCGGTGGGAGACAGCAGCGGTAGCCAATCACCCCTGAGCTTTGGCGGGTTTGGAGCCATGATTCGCCACCTGGAACGGCTGACATTTGGCATCCAGGAAGCCCTCCAGGCCGATTGCCTCAGCCGCGCCGACCTGGCTCTGCTCCAGCCCTATCAACCCAACCTGGCAGTCACCTGGCTTTTCCAGCAGTCCATGAGCGTGCAGGTTGACCAATCGCCATCACCACAGCAGATCAACACCCTTTTGTCAAATGTATTTGAGCAGATGTATCAGCTCGGGGATCCCGTCCTTAAGCCGTTCCTTCAGGATGTGGTGCAGTTTTCGGGTCTGACGCGCACCCTGATGCAAACCACCCGCCACCATCCCGCCACCGTGACGCAGGTGGTGCCCCAGGTGGGGCCGCTGGCGCTGCTGGAATGGATGTTCCACTACGCTAACTTAGGCTTATACACGGGCCTGAACGGGCTGGGCTGCACTGTCCAACCCTGGGTGTCGCGCCTCTCCCCAGCCCAGCAGTATGTGGCCCATCGCTGGCTGGAGGCCTGGCGCTATGGCTCTGGCGGCGATTATCTAATGCCCACTCCCTAAGGGTTTGAAACTTCAAAAGCTCTGGCACGTTTTGGGATCGGCACTGAAATGAAGCCCACGCTCTATGCTGAAGATAGGCGTTGAGAGCGTCCCACGGGCATAGTTATGGAAAAAGCACTCTATTTGCTGGCGGAACTGAGCGATCGCGACTTTGACTGGCTGCTGACGGCGGGGGAAATGCAGTCGGTGCCTGTGGGCAAAGCGCTCATTTGTGAAGGGGAAACCATTAACGCTGTTTATCTGGTGATGACGGGGAGGCTTTCTGTAACGGTGAAGGCCCTTGCTAATCGAGAAATTGCCCGCCTGAGCAGCGGTGAGGTGGTGGGTGAAATGTCGTTTCTGGACGATCGCGCCCCCTCCGCCACCGTCACCGCCCTCGACGACAGTTTGGTATGGGCGATCAACCGATCCAAGCTCGCCCTCAAGCTCTCCCAGGACAAAGCCTTTGCCGCCAATTTCTATCACGCCCTGGCGGTCTGGCTCTCCCATCGCCTGCGGGGCACCATTAGCCGTTTGGGGTACAGCTATGGCTATGGCAAAGATCTCCCCGATGGTTCAGAGGCCCAGGATGATGCCAGTGATAGCCGTCCCAAAGCCAATCCTAAAGCCCGCCCATCCACACCAGATAACCTGGCGATCGCTAGGATCAGGTTGGATTGGTTACTGAGTCGGATGAAGGACACGCATTGATCATGGAGTTTTCGCTCGCCCGTCAGCGCTTCACCCTGGAGGTGCGGCAGCCAGAAACGCAAATTAACCTGGCAGCCACCGCCCTCTATATCGCCCAGGAAGAGTATCCCGACCTGGATGTGGAGGAGTACCTCAACGCCCTGGAAACCATGGCCTCTGAGGTCAAGGAGCGCCTACCCGCCGAGTTCTATCCGCTGAAGGTGATCCAGGGAATCAACCAGTATCTCTACGAAGATTTAGGATTCGCTGGCAACACCGAAAATTATTACGATCCTGATAATAGCTATCTGAACTGCGTCATTGATCGTCGTTTAGGCATTCCCATCACCCTGTCGCTGGTGTACCTGGAGGTGGCGCAGCGCATTGGGCTGCCCATGGTGGGGGTGAATATGCCCGGTCACTTCCTCATTCGCCCCAATCTGCCTGAGATGGAAATTTTCGTCGATCCGTTCCACCAGGGCGAGGTGCTGTTTCTGCAGGATTGCCAGACTCGGCTGGAGGGCATTTATGGACAGGGGGTCACGCTGCGGCCTGAGTTTTTTGAGCCTGTTTCCGTTAAACGGCTGCTGGCCCGCATGTTGACCAACCTGAAGTTCATCTACCTCAACCAGGGGGAGATGGCCAAAACCCTGGCGGCCATTGAGCGGATTCTGCTGATTTTCCCAGACGCCCCGGTGGAGCATCGCGATCGCGGCCTGATTTACTACCAGGTAGGGCGCTGGGTAGAAGCCTGCGACGATCTGTTCACCTACCTGGATCAGGTGCCCGCTGCCCAGGATGCCGAAGTCGTGCGCCAACTGCTTAAGCGCATGGGGGCAACCCCTTAACGCTGGCGTTGGTAAACCTCCTCAGCCACGCGCTTCAGGCGGCGCAGCTGGGCCTGCATGTCTTGCTTTGTCCAATTAGCGGCAAAAGTCTCAAATCCAATCCGCACCAGGGGGTTGGGGATCGCGAACTCAAAGCAGTTGCTCAGCAGGGTGCCGACCGGGGTAGGCTGGCACTCCCAGCGATCGCGCCCGGCAAAAAATCCCTCAAATTGCCAAACAATTAACCCCGGCTCCCGCTCGACCACCACGCTATGCAGGGTTGGTTGGAGCAAGGGAACCTGAATGCGAAAGCGGCTACGGCTCCCCAGGGCTGTGCTCCATTCCCCCACCGGTTCACAGCGGAGGGCTGGATTGAGCCAGCGGTGCATAAGCGCCAGGTCAGTCAGGCAGGTTTCCACCGCCGTTGCGCTGGCCTGAATTTGAATGGACTGTTCAAAAACCTGTGGAGTTACCGTCTGTCCCATTACACCTTCCATCATTAAGCGTCTGGCCATCAATAAATCGGGCGGAGCGTGCCCCCGCCGGGCGGTGTACCCACAATTGCTGTGCTTATTTACGGCCTACCTCCTTAACTGTATCGAATCCCACAAGTCGCTGTTGCCAGGGTATTTAGAAAAACTGGGTTTTAGTTGAGACCCCAAAATCTGCAGAAAATATTCCTTTGAAGGAGCATTACAAGAAGAGGATTCTGTAGGACAATGCTCATGAAGATTATTGAAATCCTGCTGCGTTTGCTCCCACACACCGATTTCTTCTAAATTTCTACCCAATCTGCAGTAGTCAATCGAGATATCCCCATGAACGAAATATGGCTGACAGCTTCGCGGCTGTTCCTGCTTCCCCCTCCCGCCTCCTACCTCCTGGGGCAAGAAAGGGGCCTATCAGCATTTGATGACTTCAGCCGTGGGCTGGCGGGTCGCTTTGGCACGTTTATCCCCAACTTGCTGGGGGCGATCGCCATTCTAATCATCGGCTGGCTGGTGGCCACCGTCGCTGCATCCCTCATCAAGGGGCTGCTAAACCGCACCAGCATTGACAACCGCATTGCCAACTGGCTAACCGGGCAAGCTGGCGAAGGCACCTCTCCTCCAATTGAAAATTGGACAGCAACGGCAGTGTACTGGATCATTCTGCTGTTTACGCTGGTCGCCGTTTTCAACGCACTCAATCTAGACATCGTATCTGGCCCACTGAACGACTTCCTGGAGCAGATCTTTGCCTATCTGCCCCGCATCGGTGGAGCGCTACTCATTTTGGGATTGGCATGGCTAGTCGCCACCATCGCTAAGCTGGCCTTAACCCGTGGGCTGGCCCGCTTCAACCTGGATGATAAGCTGGCTGAGCAAACCGGCAACGAACCTGGCAACAGTCCGTTTCTGGTTAACGAAACCTTGGGCAACATCGTCTACTGGTTCATCTTTTTGATTTTCCTGCCGCTGGTGCTGGAAACCCTGGATTTGCAGGATGGCACCCTTGGTCCGCTACAGAACCTGATTGACGAGTTCCTGTCAATTCTGCCCAATATCTTTGCGGCCCTGCTGATTGGTCTGGTGGGCTGGTTCATTGCCCGCATCGTCCGCGGCATTGTGACCAACTTACTGGCCTCCACCGGGATCAATCGCCTGGGAACGCAGATGGGACTGCGATCCACTGCCGGGCAATTTGAACTGTCGGACATTATCGGCACGCTGGTTTACGTGCTGATCCTGATCCCGGTGGCCGTGGCGGCCCTCAATGCCCTGGAAATCCAGGCAATTTCCGCCCCCGCCATCAGCATGCTGGAGACGGTTCTGGACTTCATTCCACGCCTCTTCTCAGCAGCGGTGATTATGACGGTGTTCTATATCATCGGTCGGTTCGCCTCCGAACTCACCACCATGTTCCTGACCAGTCTGGGCTTCAACAATATTTTCAACTGGTTGGGGCTGCCCAAACTCCAGGCGCAGGTGCCCAGCGAACCGGTGGACACCCCCCCACCCGCCGGAGAACCCGCAACTCCCTACGTTCGCCCCACAGCAGAAAACCAGCTTCCCCAAGGAGGGCGCACCCCGTCTGAGGTGGTGGGTATCACGGTCTTCATTGGCACCCTGCTGTTTGGTGCCGTGGCGGCAGCCGACGCCATGGAGCTGTCTCAATGGAGTGAGATTGTCCGCAATGTCCTGGCGATTTCGCTGCGGATTTTGAGTGGCCTGATCGTCTTTGGCCTGGGCCTCTACCTAGCGAACGTGGCCTTTAACCTCATTTCCAGCCCCGGTTCCTCCCAGTCCCGCATCCTGGCCCAAACGGCCCGCATCGCGATTATCACTCTGATCAGCGCTATGGCCCTCCAGCAGATTGGCGTGGCCACCGACATCGTCAATCTGGCCTTTGGCCTGCTGCTGGGGGCGATCGCCGTTGCCATTGCCCTGGCCTTTGGTTTGGGTGGGCGCGACATCGCAGCGGAGCAAATTCGCGAGTGGCTTAACTCGTTCAAACAGCGCTCCTGATTGGGAGAGTTTGGAGAGTAGCTCCTCAGGTTAGCGAGCGGCTGGTCGGGGAGGGCGATCGCCCCGAGGCGTGAGTCGGGCCTGCACATCTGCTTTGATCCGGTTCAGCAGAGCCGTTTCATCCAGCGAGGCGAGAATTTGGCTCACCACGGCTTTGGGGCCGTTCGTCCCCCAGGTGGCTCCGTTCGCCAAATAGACCTTGATAATCTGCCCAATGCCGTAGGTGGATACCCCCGCCACCCCGGCCTGGGTCACCGCCACCGACCAGTAAGGAGCCAGGGCCATGCCTCCGGTGGCGGGAATTGATAGCCCTAGCATACCTTTGAGAGAACTCAGCCCCAGGGTGGCCACCAGCTCACTGGCGGTGATGCCGCCCATGCTCAGAGCGATTTTTTGCAGCAGCCCAATGGCATCCTGCTGGCTGAGGGCCATACCATAGAGGCGGGAGAGGGTGAGAATCATCACCACGTCGATAATCGCACCACTGGCCAGATCCAGCAGCGTGATGGGGTTGAGGGCGATCGCCACCGCCTTGGTCATCACTCCGTTCCAGATCACCTGGTTGGCACTGTGGTTGCGAATTGCCAGTTTGCGCTGCACAATCTGCTCGTTCACGTCGTCGGCATAGAGCATGGTGTTGAGCGCCACCAGCGCCTTACCCTCCCGCTGAAGGATATCCAGAATCTTGAGCTTGAGTTCGGTCACCTGGGGGCGATCGCGCCGCTGCCGCACCGCCAGGGTACCGTCTTCCCGACGCACCGCTTCCCGCACCAGGGGCGAGGCCGCCGTCATCACAATCTCATCGGGGGAAACTAGGTCTTTCACGCGGCGATCGCGAATGGTTTCATAAATCGCCTGCCGGTCAGCTTCGGGATACTGGTCTACTTTGTTAAACACCAGCACCATGGGCTTACTGAACTGGCGCAATTCCGAAAGGGCCTGGTACTCAATCTGGGTAATGTCCCCTGCCACCACAAAGAGGATTAAATCGGCCTGACGGGCAATCTGCCGGGCCAGGGCTTCCCGATGTTCCCCATTCACCTCGTCAATGCCGGGGGTGTCGATCAGCTCGATATGGGAATCTCCCGTGCCCCGCAGGGAGAGCCGCAGTACGGTCTGATCACTGCCGTTGACGGTTTCCTGACGTACGCTCCAGGTGGCAGATTCTATGGTTTGCGTCACCCCGTGCAGCGGTCCAGTCTCGAAAATATCCTGACCCAGCAGGGCATTGAGCACCGACGACTTGCCGCGCCCCACCATGCCAAAGACGGCAATCTGCACGATGGCCCGCTCCAGGCGGTGTAGCATCCCCTGGAGGTTTTGTAAATCCCCCTCCAGCCCGTGTCGCTCGGCGGCGGACAAATCTAGCTTAGACAGCAGGTCGCGTAAAGCATTCTGGGCCTGGCGATAGCCCAAATCCGCCTGCATCTCGTCAAAACTGGCGATCGCCTCATCCAGCTCCCGCTCCGGATCAATAGAATCAGAATCGGCAGCCATTGCATCAGGCTGGGATGTTCTGTCTGGACAGGGGGACACCGGCTGGGCATTGGGCAGAGCAGGTCGATCAGAGGCAAACTCAGGCAAATCCGTTTCTCCAGGCAAAGGGCTATCCCCATCCTAGCCATTGCCAGTTAGAAATTTAGGCAGACACTTAGGCAGACATTTAGGCAGACCGTTGGGAGCGCACCTCCGCCACCACCCGGTCGAGGGCAACGGAGCGAGAGGCTTTAAACAGCAGGCGATCGCCCGACTTGATTAAGGCCTGCAGCCGCTGGGCCAGTGCCCCATGGTCGGAAAATTGCTCAGTGGGGACCGGCATCGCCCCCGTCGCCATCGCTGCTCCCTCTGCCGGATCGGCCAGGATGAGGAGATGGTCTAACTGAAGCTGGCGCACGGTCTGACCCACCTGGTGATGGAGGTCAACCGAGCGATCGCCCAGCTCTTTCATGGTGCCCAGGACGGCAATGTGGCGATCGCCCGGCGTTTCTGCCAGCAGGTGCAGCGCCGCCGTCATCGACTCCAGCCCGGCGTTGTAGGTCTCATCAAGGATGACGATATCGTTAGGCAAATCAATCCGCTGCGATCGGCCAGCGGGCAAATTCAGGGAGAGTCCTGCCTTCAGAGGTTCCCAGTCCACCTGAAGAATGCGGGCTACTGCCAGGGCCGCCAGATAGTTCAGGGCATTGTGATGACCGGGCAGGGGCAGGGGCAGGGGCACTCCATCCACCACCAGGGTGTGGCCGTCGATCACCTCGCCGCGCAGATCGCCACCGGTTAACCCAAACGTGAGCGTTGGGCCAGTCCAAACCCGCTGGGCTGTCTCCAGAAGTAGAGGATTGTCGGCATTCAGCACTGCCGTACCCGTAGACGGTAGCTCGGACAGGAGTTCGCACTTGGCGGCGGCGATCGCTCCCTCAGATCCCAACCGCCCGATGTGGGCCGTTCCTACATTGGTGATCACGGCAATGTCAGGACGAGCAATCTGGGCCAGCAGCCCAATTTCGCCCGCGGCCCGCATGGCCATCTCAATGACGGCAAAGTCGTAGTGGGCATCCAGGTTCAGCAGCGTTTTGGGTACGCCAATTTCGTTGTTGTGGTTCGCCTCGGTTTTGAGCACGCGCCCCTGGGTACTCAGCACCGCTGCAATTAGCTCTTTCGTTGTTGTCTTCCCAACCGAGCCAGTCACGCCAATCACGGGAATTGGGAACTGGGAGCGCCACCACTGGGCGATCGCCTGGTAAGCCGCCAGGGTGTCATCGACCTGTAGTAGAGGCAGGCTGGTGGTTTCGGACGCTCTAATTTCCAGGGAATCTAACGCCACCGAACGGTTGATGACGGCAGTCAGCGCCCCCCGCTGCAGCACATCCCCCACGAACGCGTGACCGTCAAACCGCTCCCCCCGTAGGGCAACGAAGATATTCTGGGGAACCAAGCAGCGGCTATCGGTGACGATGCCCGTCCCCCGCTGCAGTTTCAGGCTCTCGGTAATATTTTGGGGCGTCGCACCCAAAACCCTGATTAGCTGATCCAATGTGACGGTGCAAGGCATGTTGGAAGGGCAAAAAGAAGGTAGATCGGCGAAAGGGACAAAGCAGCATTCTCATAGACGGCTTCAATCATACCCCCTTTTGTTAACTGGGGTTCCCGCTTAAAGCGGGACAGGATTAGCAGGCCAGATGGGGCGATCGCTGTGGTGCCCTGAAACCTCTACCCGCTTCAGTCGGTCATTCTTTTTTAGGAGTGATTCACGGTTCGATCCCTCAAGCCTATTCAATGGGAGAATGGAGGGCATCTGCAGCGAATTATCTTTACTCAATCTTTAAGTAATCGTGATGAGGATCACAGATTCTGGAGATGGGGAACAAGTAATAATGAATACATAGGGGCATCTAAATCCATATGAGTCAGATAATCATTAAAAATTCCATTCAGAGCTTAACGAATCTATTGAAAGATCCAGTATGGTTTAATCACAAACCTAAACGCGAAGGCAAAACCCCAAAGACCTGACAAAAGTTAAGAAGGTCAACAGAAATAGCCAAGATCGCTTCAGGTTTACATACCATGCTCTTGGAGTTCGCCTCATTCTTGAGGCCGTGCAGCGATGAAGCAGTGGTAAATAGATAGACAGTGTTCCGCTGCTGATGGCAGATTCCCAATCAGGATCAGCTAAAGCCTCACCTGTTTGGCCCTCTCACCCCTTCTCGCTGTTCCAGCGATTGATCCAGCCCTAAGTCCTTGTGTTTTTCCTGGTTCCATAGATGACTCGGAGGAGTGTCAGCTGTGGGAGTTCCCATGTCTAGTCGCAATAATCGACATATCACCCCCGAAGAGCAGATGATTTACGACCATCTGCTCCATTGGATCGAGCGGGAAACGCCGGAACAAATGATTCAGCGTTTTCGTGCGCTTTTTATCGATGGTACCCGTTACTCAGAGCCAGCAATTATCAGCGCCATCGAAAAGGTCACGGCGTCTCATCTTGCCAGTGAAGAGTTCCGCTACGTGTTGAACCGCTGCTGCCATATTTTGGTCAACCGCTGGCAGTCGCGCCCCCAGTACCAACTGGCCATTCCCCTACTGATCGAGCTGATTGAAACCGTTCCTGATGGGCCGGTAGCTGGAGTTCTGCGCCACAGCCGCTCCACCCGCCGCCTGCGGGAGTTGATGAAGCAGTTTCTAGACACTGAGCAGTTCCTCACCCTGCGCCGCCTTGCCCAGGTGCTGAGCCAGTCTGTCGAACCGCATACCGACACCGACTCTGCTGGCAGCACACCGCTGGGAAATTTGATTCGTCGCTATCCCTACCTCTATTCCCACTGCCTCCTCAGTGACGACAGCACCCAGGAGCAGCAGTACACGGTTCAGCAAATTCAGGCGAAGATGCAGCGACAGTTTGAGCTAGATCTCTCCAAGTACGTCACCTATCAGCTTCGCTGCGCCAGCCTCCGATCAGCACCGTCCAGTACTACCCCTAAAATCATTTACCCCGTTAAAAATCCCACACTGCTGAGCGATCGCACCCTGAATCGCGCCATTAAGCACTATGTGGGGCGCATCGACGGCAATCGCACCTACCGCGATTTAGCCGAAAGCTTCGCTATGCAGGTTGAGCACTCCCGTTCTTACCGAGCATTTAAAGACGATCTTTACCAGTACTTAATTTCAGGCGTTGACCAGGAATATGGGGCGCGTCAGTTCAACGACCAGTTCTACCGCCACCTGTGCAATATTTTCCCCGAAAGCGAGTCTAAGCCGGTCACTGACTTTTTGGTGGTGCGCACCTGCAGCCAGTTACTCAACTTCCTGATCGTCGACAATCCCAAATACCCAAGCCACTACGTCTTTGTAGACCTGCTGACCAACATGGGGCCGATTCTGACTATGGGGTTGCTGCTCCGCATTTTGCTGCTGTGCCGCAAGATTCGCCCTTACCTGGAGCGGCGGTTCTCCATTCTGTTCAATCACTATGAATCGTGTAATCGAGACGCAGTCTCCTGGCTGATCAGTGCGCTGGAGATGCTGAACGTAGCACTGGCGACTAATTTTGGCAAGCTGGATCTTTCCCTGGTGGCGCGTTAGGATTCTGTGAAGAAACTCGCCCAATTTCGAATAACTGTAAACAACTGCCAAAGTCTATAAATAGACAGCGTCATTCCCCAAATTCTCTGGCCATGATGGGTATGTAGAGCTTCTCGCCTGGGAGCCTGTCATCCCAGCATCTCATCTGGCAAATCCACAGTGAACTTTAAGGAAGGTCATTATGCACGTTTCTCCCCAAACGGCCTACGAGCACGTGAACGAGCTTGAGAGTGTGGACATCACGACTGGCGCGGCTTACCGACAAGAGGCTCAAGATGTATTGGCAGATCCGGCTGTCAATCTGACGGTGCGGGAGGCGATCGCCGAGCGCCTCAACCAGGCCAACCATGTTTTAGAAATGCAAACAGTGGTCAGCGACGACAGCTATTAAGGTAGGTCAGCACAATTAAATTCATGTTAGAAAACCGGGGGAGCGCCCCGGTTTTCTAACCTTCGTTTTTCAATGCAGTTCTACTTAGTAAAAAGCTAGTAAGGCCCTGCTGCGTCCCTACGGGGATGGGGTCACGGGCTGGATACAGTCGGGCGAATCATGCTTTGGACTATTGACGCTCAGCCCGACTGGATAGCTGAGGAGGTCGGATGCCGGATAGGGCTTTAACAGTGCCTGGAGACTTTCCGGCGATTGGGAGCCAACGTTTAGCCAGGGGCCATAGTCCTCAGGCTTTAGAATGACCGGCATCCGCTGGTGAATGGGCTGAACGGCCTCACTGGCCTGGGTGGTTAGAATTGTGCAGGATTCGATTTCGCTGCCGTCTGCCCCCTGCCAGTGCTCCCACAGTCCGGCAAAGGCAAAGGGAGGGCGATCGCCCCTATCGTCGCTCAGACAGAAGTAGAACGGCTGCTTGCCCTGTTCCTGGGGTTGCCATTCATAAAAGCCATCGGCGGGGATCAGGCAGCGGCGGCGGCGGAAGGCGTTACGGAAAGAAGGCTTCTCGGTGACCGTTTCTGCCCGCGCATTAATCAACCGCTGGCCCATTTTGGGGTCCTTAGCCCAGCTAGGGATAAGCCCCCACTGAAAGTGGGTCAGGTGACGCTCTGAAGCAGGGCCATCCACCACGATTGCCGCCACGGGCTGGCTGGGGGCAATGTTGTAGCGAGGTTCCAGCTTGGGAACCGTGGCAAGCTGAAAAGCTTTAGCAAGCCGCTCGCCTGACTGAGTTAGGGTAAACCGTCCACACATTCGTAACTCTCGCTCTGATTACCGTTTCCGCTGGAGGGCTACGCCTGCCCCCGACGTTCAACTTCCGCGCAAACGGCTGTTAAATTTTCTTGAACGCTGTCCTTAAAGGCATCGCTGAAGCTACCCTCCAGGAGGCCAATCCCCGCTTTTGCTTTAGTTAGCTGAACAATCAGGGTTTGTTCCATCGGGTCAGTGGAAGCATCAACTGGATTCTCCAGCGAGTAAAGCTGCCAATGCCCCTCAAAAACCTTTAGGTCACCCTCCAGCAACCGAAAGTCAATGCGCTGTTTAGCGGTTTCGATATTCTCGGTGCGCAGGCGCGACTTGATATCCATTAACAACACCCGCCGTGAACCAACCTGTTCAACGACCGTACGATCGCCCTGGGATTCCAGCACCGTGCTGGACACAATGGACGGCAGGAACTGGGCAAAATTTTGATAATCGGTGATCACCTCCCAAACGACATCGGGGGCGACGTTGGCAATTACCTGGCCTACGAAGCGATCGCCCCTGGTCGTGACCACGGCTCGTCCGTTTCGTAGCGCCTTTTTTTGTTTTTGGGAAAGGGTTTCGGTTAACTCGTCAAAAGATTGGCGGGGGGCAACGATTTGAACCATTAGTCTTGTTTACTCAACATTTTGTAACCGCCAAGTTAAGACCCTTGTCAAGCCAGAAATCAAGCGGTACCCATTGATCTTTACATAATTTTCAGAAACATTGCCTTCAAATACCGAGATTTCCCTGATGTTCCGCCCATCGACCCAGACTAGTGCAGCGTCACGGTTAAAAATTAGGGTAATCCCGCAGGGATTTACCCTAATTTTTAGTCTTGACAGACCACTAGTGGGTCATTTGGCACGAACATGGCCCTCATCCCCCAGCCCCTTCTCCCAACTTGGGACAAGGGGAGCCAGAGCTGCCTAATCGCTTCAAAGCCCCTCGCCCTCTTTGGGAGAGGGGTTTGGGGTGAGGGTGCAATAGCTCGGAGCAAAGCAAATGACCCACTAGCTTGAATCGGTTCTAGAGACTCAGGGCGAGTTGAAGCTGGGGTTCAGGTCGTGCCTCCTCCGGGAGAGGATCGGGCGTGGCCTGCACTGCCGGACAATAGCGGGCATAGGCACAGCGATCGCACTGCTGGCCTGGAAAGGGTTGCCAGCTCCGGTCGTGGCGCAGCTGCACCGCCAGGTCGCTTACCAGGGCTTTTACCCGCTCTCGATGCAGGGGGGTGGCGTCAAAGCTCATCTTCTCCCCGGTGCGCAGGTAAATCAGGCTCAAGCGCTTAAGATGACGACGATAGCGCTGTTCGAGCGCCAGGTAATACAGGCCAATTTGCAAATCAATATCGTCGGGTTCGGCTGGCCCGGTATCTTTTGTGGACTTGTAGTCAATCAGCTCCAGGCCGTCGTTCAGGTAATCGAGGCGATCGTAGCGTCCCGACAGCACAAATTCCAGATTTTGCACCTGCAGGCTGCCCTGAATGCGCCCTTCCACTGCCAGGGGCCGCCGGATAACCGACTGATTAGCAATGTACTCCTGGTAATACCGTTTAAGAATGGCTCGCCCCTCGGCCATCTGCCCTGGAGTCAGCTCACGGAGCTGCTGGTTCCAGCAGTATTCCACCCACTCCAACTGGGGCACTGGTTCCTGGTAGTGCCACTCCTGATAAATGCGGGCGAGGGCCTGGTGAAGCGAGGTTCCCAGGGCGGCAGAGCCATAGAAGGCGGCGCTAGGCAGCTTGCGCTCGTATCGAAAGTAATAGGCGCGAGGACAGCGGTAATACGTTTGCAGTTTTGCGGCAGAAACGGTGTATGCCATAAGCCTAGTGCCCCAGTCAGGAAAGAATCAGAATGGTCAGGCCAGCCCTTGCAGGGGAGGGTGGGCCAGGGACTTTCCCTATGATGACACTAGATATGGAAAATTCCCAGGGATCAGGTGTATTGTAGCGCTAGGTGTAGGGCCAAATTAGCTGCGGCGAATGTTCAGGCAGCACCACTCCTGGCGTCGCCACAGGGTAGCCACAATCCAGCCGTGCTGCTCTAGCGTATCGGCCACGGGCTTAGCCTGCTCCAGCAGGATGCCGCTTAAAACACCCCAGGTAGTGGTTTTGGCAATTTCCCCCAGTTTGGGAACCATATCAATAATCACTTCCGCCAAAATATTGCAAACGATGCCGTCCACCGGTTGGGGCAGGGCCTCCATGAGCTGCTCGATACTGCCCTCCTGGACTGAAATTTGCTCCTCAGAAATTTGGTTGAGGTCACGGTTGTGGCGGGTGGCTTTAATCGCCAGGGGATCAATATCAACAGCGTATACCCGCTTGGCCCCCAGCAGCACTGCACCAATGGATAGAATGCCAGAACCACAGCCGATATCGGCCAGTATGGCAGACGGGGAGGCAGAGCTGTCGCCCAACCGCATTTCTAACGATTCGAGGCAGAGCTGGGTAGTGGGGTGGCTGCCCGTCCCAAAAGCAGAGCCAGGATCAAGATTGAGCACGACCCGTTCCCCCCCAGCGGGTGGCGTCAGCCATGCGGGGTTGATCAGGAAGCGATCGCCAATCATTTCAGCCTGCCAGTACTGTTTCCAGCTACTGGCCCAATCTTCTTCGTCGATCAGGTGCCAGGTCATTTCAGGCACGGGCACCTGGGCGCAGAGAGCATCCTGGCGCAGCAGCAGGGCCAGGGCAGCCAGATCCAGCAGTTGGGCCTTGAGCTGGGGCAGATAAGCCTGAATCAGGCACACCTGGTTTTTGGTTTGGCTGGAGGTGCCCTGGCAGCCAAAGCTTTCCAACCGCCAGAACACGAGATCTTCCACGATTGGATCGGCGAGAACCTGAATCTCCCACCAACTGTTTGCCAGGGTTGCCGCCATTGCCTTGATTACCCTCCGTTGTATCTGTCACTGCGATCGCGCCAGAAACGGATAGGGACAGACAATACTGGCCCCAAAGCCGCTCCCTCCCTATAAATTTCCCGACTCCATCATTGTGGTAACGCCATTGAGGGGTCTAAAGACGGTTCTGGTTGGAGCAGGTTTTACCGGTGCAGAGCACGTATCGCTCCATATTGGCCTGCTATAGGGTTACTGTATAGGCATCCCGAATACCCGGAACCTGGGTAATCTGCTCCAAAATGCCCTCCGGCAGCGGATCGTCGATGCTCAACACCATCACCGCATCACCGCGAACGATTTTGCGCCCCACCTGCATACTGGCGATGTTGACGTTAAAGCTCCCCAGTAAAGAGCCAATCTTTCCGATGATGCCTGGCATATCCCGGTGAACCGTAAACAGCATATAGCGGTTAGGGGGCACGTTGACCGGAAAGTCATCAACACTGGTGATGCGAATTTCATTATCTCCAAGCAGCGCCCCCATAACGGAATGGTTGCCCAACGACCCGCTGGCAGAAAGATGCAGAGAGCCAGCATAGTCTTTGACGGTGGCATCCCGTGTTTCCGTTACCCGAATGCCCCGCTCTTTTGCTTCAATACTCGCGTTGACGTAGTTGACCCGTTCCTGCAGGGCATTAGACAGCAGCCCCTTGAGCGCCGCCACCACCACAGGCTGGCTATCATTCGTCGCCAGCTCTCCCTGGAGCCGAATATTGAAACTGTCGATGCGTCCGCCGCTGAGCTGGCTGACCAGATTTCCCAGGGTCTCAGCAAGTTGGAGGTAGGGCCGCAGGCGCTCCAGCACATCGGGCCGCAGTCCAGGAATGTTGACCGCCGATCGCGCCGGTAGCCCCAGCAGCACATCGCGAATTTGCTCGGCCACATCGATCGCCACATTCACCTGAGCCTCTGCCGTAGAAGCTCCCAGGTGGGGGGTCAGCACCATCTCTTTGCCCAGGGAGGTGAGCGGTGACTCGCCTAACGGTTCGTGCTCATAGACATCCAGGGCTGCCCCAGCAATTTGACCGTTTTGCAGGGCTTCATAGAGGGCTGCTTCATCGATAATGCCGCCTCGGGCACAGTTGATCAGGCGGGCGGTGGGCTTCATTTTGGCGAACGCCTCAGCCCCCACCATGTGCAACGTTTCGGGGGTTTTCGGCAGGTGCAGGGTAATGTAGTCAGACTCGCGCAGCAGCAGATCTAGCTCGACCAACTGACAGCCCAACTGCTCAGCCCGTTCGGCAGACAGGAAGGGATCGTAGGCCAGCAGCCGCATGCCCATGGAGCGAGCAATGGTGGCCACGTGGGCACCGATTTTGCCCAGACCAACAATGCCCAGCGTTTTTTTATAAACCTCAACCCCGGTAAAGCTCTTGCGATCCCACTGCCCGCTCTTGACGGATTGGTTGGCATCGGGGATGTGGCGCGATAGGGAGAGCATCATGGCAATGGCGTGTTCTGCCGCCGCAATTGTATTGCCTTCGGGGGAATTGACCACCAGAATTCCCCGGCGGGTAGCAGCGGGAACGTCAACATTATCAACCCCGACCCCTGCGCGACCGATAATTTTAAGCTTGTCGGCGGCGGCAATGACCGTCTGGGTCACCTGGGTGCCCGAACGGATCATAAGCGCGTCGTACTCGGGAATTAGCTTTACTAATTCGTCTTCGGACAGTTTGGTCTTGACATCGACGTGGGCAACCTGGGAGAGGATGTCAATTCCCGCTTGATCAATGGGATCAGAGACAAGAACCTTAGACATAGTTGACAAATACTTCGCTGCGCATGTGGACAACACCTATTGGCAAACGACAAAGCCTTGATAGTTGACTCAGCTAAAAAATCAGAAAGCGATCAGATTTAGTGAACGGGTCAATGAATACCGATGGGCAACCCCAATCAGACGTCATTCACCCTACTCCTGGAGCGGCTTTATCGTCGTGCATAAGCTTTACAGAACGCCATTCTACTGCAAACAGGCAACCCACCCGGCGTTTCATGGAAAGATTTTGGGTTTCGCAGAAATCCTTACGAATCAAAGGTTCTGTGCAAGACGAGGCGCACTCCGGTCGAAGCGGGGCCAGGGAGTGAGGCCATTAAGTGCGGTTCAAGTTTGTTGCGGAATGCTTCGTTCCTACCCGTCTTCCAGCAGCCATTCGGAGGCGCGATCGCCCAAATCGATAGGAATGCTAACGGCCTTACCCAGACGGGGGCGATCGCGCGTCTCCTGAATGTAGGACTGCACCTGGGCCGTGCCTCCCCAGGCGTTGATGTAGTTGGCGATCGCCTCCAAATGTTCCAGGTAATCGGCCTCAGACATGGGGAAAGACGCCTGCTCCAGGTAGCGCCACATCACCTGCACAAAGAACTTACCCTGGACGCGGCGCAACTGAACGTCGTAGGAGCGCCCCCACTTAGACATCAGCAGATGATGCAGATCCTTACCCGTCATGGCTTTCTCCGTCGCCGAATCAGCGGCAAATTTTTGATAGGGACTTACCTGATCTAGTGTAATTTACATCTAAAATTTAATATTTGTTAATATAAAAGTTTCTCTGAAATCCAGCTATAATCCGTTTCTCATCAATGTCATAATACTTCTAGAAGAACTGTAACGGGCAGTGCTTTATCTGAACTTGGCTGAGCCGTTCCCTACATGGTTCGATTTCGACACGCTTCGGTGTTGTTTATTTCGCCTGATCGTGAAACTCTCAATTACGACAGGTATCAATACCGTGATCAACACCATTGAAGCGACCTTGAAAGCCGGAATTGTGGGTAACTGGCGATCGCCCGTCGTGCATTGCATGACAGATTGTGACGAACAGCCACGGTAGCGATCAATCAAATCTGAGTTAAATCTGAACAGATTAAATCTAAATAGATTTAGACCTAGTTAGATCTAAATGGATTAAATCTAAACGGATCTGTACAGACGAATTTGATCCAGTATCGGCCCAGAACAGAGATTGCCCGAACGTTAAATACTCTGGACGTTAATACCTGTAGAGGATACTCGGTTTAGCTATGGCTCAAGCTTCTGGAACCCCTGATGTACCCGATTTGGGTCGTCGTCAGTTCATGAACCTACTCACCTTCGGGACGATTACGGGCACGGCTCTCGGTGCACTTTACCCCGTGGTGAAATACTTTATTCCCCCATCTAGCGGTGGGGCAGGGGGCGGCGTCCTCGCCAAAGACGCCCTTGGTAAAGACGTGGCGGCGGATGCGTTTCTGACCGAGCATCTACCGGGCGATCGCGTTTTGGCTCAGGGGCTGAAGGGTGACCCCACCTACATCATCGTCACCGAAGATAAGGAAATCGCCAGCTACGGCCTCAATGCCGTCTGCACCCATCTGGGCTGCGTGGTGCCCTGGAATGCGGCTGAGAACAAGTTTATCTGTCCGTGCCACGGCTCCCAGTACAACAACGAAGGGAAAGTCGTGCGAGGGCCAGCTCCCTTATCCCTGGCCCTGGTTCATGCAGATATCAATGACGACGGTAAGGTCGCCTTGACGCCCTGGACGGAAACCGACTTCCGCACTGGGGATAAGCCCTGGTGGAGCTAGGCTACTCCCGTTTAAGCTGTCTTTATTCTGCCAACACTAAATTGTTTACATCCATGAGCTTTAGAGTTTGGTCCCCTTTTCTGTCGCTGGGCCGCCAGGTTTTCGTTAAGGTATCGCTTGTAGTGGTGGCGATCGCCACCCTCTTCCTGGCCAGTGACCTTATGCTGCCCCAGCCTGCTGCCGCCTACCCCTTTTGGGCACAGCAGAACTATGAGTCTCCCCGCGAAGCCACCGGACGCATCGTGTGCGCCAACTGCCATTTGGGAGCAATGCCCACCGAGATCGAAGTTCCTCAGGCCGTTTTGCCCGACTCGGTTTTCAAGGCCGTTGTTAAAATTCCTTACAATCTCGACACGCAACAGGTGCAGGGCGATGGCTCCAAAGGCCCGCTTAACGTCGGTGCGGTGCTGATGCTGCCCGAAGGCTTTAAGCTGGCCCCGGAAGACCGCATTCCTGAAGAAATGAAGGAGGAAGTCGGGCCAAGCTACCTCTTCCAGACCTACAGCGAAACCCAGGACAACATCCTGCTGGTGGGGCCGCTGCCGGGGGATCAGTATCAGGAAATTGCCTTCCCCATCCTCGCGCCCGATCCAGGCACCAACAAGAACGTTTACTTCGGTAAGTACTCGGTTCACGTAGGCGGTAACCGTGGACGGGGTCAGGTTTACCCCACAGGCGAAAAGAGCAACAACGCCGTTTACACCGCCTCCAAGGCGGGAACGGTCAGCAAAATTGAGCCGTCCGACGACGGTAGCTACGCAGTGACCATCCAGACCGAAACCGGCGAGTCGGTGGTGGATACGGTGCCTCCCGGCCCTGAATTGACCATTGTTCCCGGAGATACTGTCGCCGCTGGGGCCGCCATTACGGCTGATCCCAATGTGGGTGGCTTTGGTCAAATGGATACGGAAATCGTGCTGCAAAGCCCCAACCGGATCAAGGGCCTGATTGCTTTTGTGGTAGCGGTGATGCTCTCCCAGATTCTCCTCGTCCTCAAGAAGAAGCAGGTCGAGCGTGTCCAGGAAGCGGAAATGAGCTTCTAGCGACACATCCGGTCAATCTGAATTATTAAGAAGCGGGCGCGATCGCACCCGCTTTTTTGTTTGGTACAGGCAAAAGCCCAGTTTCTACTGCGCCCTTTAAATCTCTGCTAAATCTCTGCCCCTGCCTTCGGCTCGGCTCCCATAGGATTGACGGCATTCCGCAGGAAGGTAATTTGCTGCTCAAATTCCATCGACTCAACGGCAGCCAGAAGCTGGTTGGCATCTTCGGCCATTTGATAGTCTTCCGGCATGGGCACGATGGTGCCGTTATCCATTCCCTGGGCAAGGCGATACCAGAAGCCCAGCTTCGTTTCGGCGCTGAGGGAGCCATACTCGCGGCTGAGCTGGGTGCTCTGGCAAGTAGCCACGTCCCGCATTGCCTGGAGCTGCTCCTGATGGCTCAGAGCTTTGAACTGGTTGAACAGGCCTTCCATGATTTGGGGAGAAGCGGCATCGGGGGCTGCCGGGGTGACGGTTTTGCCGATCTTGGTGTAGAGGTACCAGAGAAGGGCAAGCTGGTCGTCGGCGCTTTGCTGGCGAAACAGTTCTGAGGATTGATTGGGGTTCGTCCTGAGACTTGAAAAAGTCATATCAGACATCCATATTTACGACAAGTCGATTGGGCTTCAAGCAATCGAGCGACTGCTTCGGGCCAACCGCTGCAATAAAATTTAACAACCATTCAACCTGAGCAAATCGCCAAATCGGGAGAATCCCAGCCAAAACCCCTCTACCTTTGGGGCGATCGCTTTAGGGGTCGTCGACCAAACAACCCGTCAAGAAAACACGCTGCCGTAGATGGACTCCACCCTTTGCGCATGCGCGTTGACTTCCGACTTGAGCGATTCCAGTCGCTTAGCCTCCGCCGCCGAATCAATCTGGCGGGATTCCTTCTGCTTCAGCAGGTTGCTCAGCTCAGCTTCGCGGGCCTGGATATCCTCATTGAGGCGGCGAATGATTTCCTGCTCGTAACGGGTGAAACATTCCTTCACCGCCTGGTAGACCTGTTCCCGCTGCTCGGCAGCCACCGTGGGCAGGGTTTTGGCAAATTCCTTCCGGGTTGCCTTCACAAACTCCTTGCGGGCCTGGTCGGCCTGGAGAGCACCCACCCCCAAACTGGTCAGGGCAATCCCTACCGGACCCAGCAGAGCGCCCGTAAAGATGTACAAAAAGCTGCTGATACCGATGACGGCCACCCAGTTCACAAAAATGTTTTTCCAGTCAAAGCCAACGGCGGCCAGGGCCACCCCCGCCACATTGCCCGTCGCCAGGGAGAAAAAGCCCATGGCCCAGTTGGCCCAGCTGGGAGAGGCCGCACCAGTTGCGCTATCGGCGGCACTGCGAGACTGACCTGTGAGTTTCTGGGTCATCAGATGGGTCACCTGGGCATAGCTGGTGCCGTAGGTACGGGCCAGCTCCGCCAGCTCCGAAAAAGCCGTTTCCACCTCCCGCTCGGCCCTGCGCTCCCAATCCACCAGCTTTTCGGTGATGTAGCGCTCGAAGGCCCGCTTGAATTCGGCATTAAAAGTGTCCCGCTTTCCCTGGCTCAGGAAATCCCAAAAGCTGATATCCGGCTGGTATCGGAGAAAGTCCTGCTCGAAGGTGTCCTCTAGACCAAGGACGTAGCTACGGAAATCGTCGGCAAGCTGGGTAGCCGTGCGATCGCCCAACTGATGAATAATCCCCTGGAGCTGGTCGCGAATCTCCGTCAGCTTCTGGAAATCTGGCTCCACCGACGCAATCCGCTGTTTCAGCTCGTCAACCCCCTGATCCAGCATGGGAATGCGGCGATTAAGGGCCTCATTCACCCGCTGCTGTACCTGGCGGGCCAGGGTGCGGGCCTGACGAAACTCGGCGATCGCCCGCTCCTGGGTCAAAAATGCGTTCAGCTCGGCCATAAACTCCGGCAGCCCTGTACCGCTGAGAGCCGCGTTCCCGTCCTGGAGGCGCTGGCGCAGGGCTTGCAGGGCAGATACTTCAAATACCCGCTGATTATAGACGAGCTGCCCATCCACCCGGCAGTATTCCTCCAGGTTAACGCGGAATACCGTCCGCAGCTTTTCCTCGGCTGCCCGCAGTTCCTCTGCACTGTCCGGATCGACCAGGCCACGGCGCACCTCATCCCAACCGTTGATTAAAAAGAAGACGGTCAGGCCCCGATCCTTGATGTAGGTATCCAGATAGCGCCGTTCGTCCAGCGTCAGGGGTTGGGAGGCCCGCAGCACAAACAGGATGGCGTGACAGTGGTTGATGTAGCCCAGGGAGAGCTGGTTGCGCAGCTCCGTGTCGTTCAAACCGGGACTGTCCACAATTTCAATGCCCTTTTCCAGCAGCGGCAGGGGATATTCCACCACCGCATAGTCCACATCGGGAAAAGCGGCCTGGTGACGCTGCTCCAGCTGCTTGGCTTCGTCCGGGTCGATGGTGTAGCGCTGCTTGAAGGTGGCAAAGTCCAGGGATTCGGGGGGGCGATCGCCCTTAAAATGAACTGTTACCCGCTTCTCCGGCCCGTAGCGCAGCAGGGTGAGCAATGCCGTACAGGGGTTCACGTCGCTGGGCAGCAGGTTCTCGCCAACCAGGGCATTCAGCAGGGTGCTTTTGCCCCGCTTCATGTCTCCCAGCACCAGCAGACGAAACACCCCCTGGCGCAGGTTCTGGCTCGTTCGGGTGAGGTCTTCGATGTCGCTGTCAAAGTTCAGCTTGCCGGAAGCGCTGTCACTACTGGTTTCAGCCTGGGTGAGGGTATGGGCGATCGCCCCCAGTTCGCGGGACAGCTCGGAGCGCACATAGGCCACCCGACCCAGATCGCTGAGGAAGCCGGAAATTGCGGTGGAAGTCATAGGCGAAAAAAAGAGGATAGAGGAGTGAGGATAATTGAGCCTACCGCCGCTCTCCTTTGCCGATAGCGATCAGCCGCTGCTGCACCAGATTTTCAAAGTGATAGAGGTAGGCGGCGATGATGACCCAGACCAGGGTGGACCAGCGGAAGAACGGACGGGCCACCTCCCACCAGTTGAGAATGTCGGTAAGGAAGCTGCTGGAGAGAGGGAATGCACCCAATAGGGCAAGGCTGACCAGAGTAGTCACCAGAATCACCAGCCAACTGTATAGCCCTTCCCACCAGCTCATCAGACCGGGGAGCGGACCCGGTGGGGTGACCATGCCGGGGAGCTGGGTGTCGGGGAAGAACCGATCCATCAGCAGGTGAACCAGGTGGTGGACGATGGCCACCAGAATGACCGGAGAGAGAATGGCGATCGCCCCAAACAGGAGGCCCAGCCGGGGCGAAATGCGCGACAGCCACAGGGCAATCTGCCAGATAAAGGCAGCGCTGGCTCCCAACCCGCCCGTAAGCAGGGTCAGGAAAACGGCGCTGAGCCAGGAAGTGGGGTAGGGAATCCAAGCTGGCCAGTTCTGCATAGGAAGTGACTCTGGTGATTAGTTGAAGATAGAAATGATCAAACAGGAACGCTCAATCGTCGTCTTTGCCGTCTTCCAGAAAAAGCTTGTAGCCGATAAAGGCGATCGCCCCCACCAACAGCGCCGCCACCACATACCAGGCCAACACCGAGGCGACCCTGACCAAAATCAGTGCCCCCAACACCAGCCCCACGAATTTACTGACGTTGACGACCTTGCGGAGCCACTTGGGCTGTTTGCGCTTTTTCGGTTCCAGCTTGGAGGTGGGCATCACGGGCGGTTGTGGCTGGTGTAGCTCGGCCTCCAGCTCCCGCAGGCGAATTTCCTGCTCGCGGCGCGCCAATTCTTGTTCCCGGCGCTGTAGTTCCTCGTGATTTTGATTAGAACCCATAAAACCCCATGAATGCCGACAGTCAGAGAGGAGATAGGAGCCATTCCTTCCCCACAACCATAACCTTCCCGCATTTAGATTGCCCAGATCGGAGACAGAATCTCCAGGCCGCTGGTAGCGGGGAGAAAGGTGCGGGAATCACCCGTTCCCATGGTGGTAGAACCGTCTCTGCGTAAGGGATTGGGGCATTTATGATGAACTCAAAGGTTGATGAAACCTTGGTCAACAAACTTCAGAACAGACGAACATCTGGAGGTCAGAAATATGGCTATTGTACGTTGGGAACCGTTCCGAGAAATTGATACGCTACAGCGTCAGATGAACCGCTTATTTGACGAAATTGTCACGCCCACCACCTGGCGCAACGGTGGCGAAGGTATGGTGGCCCCTGCCGCCGAGCTTCACGAAACCGATGAGGCGTTCCTCCTCAAGCTAGAAGTGCCGGGGATGAAGCCCGAAGATCTGAGCGTTGAAGTGACGGCTGAGGCGGTGTCCATCAGCGGCGAGCGCAAGTCTGAAAGCCGCTCCGAAGAGAATGGCGTCACCCGCAGCGAATTTCGCTATGGCAAGTTCCAGCGCATCATTCCACTCTCTGCCCGCATCCAAAACACGGATGTGAAGGCCGAGTATAAGGACGGCATTCTGCACCTGACGCTGCCAAAAGCTGCCGAAGAGCGCAACAAGGTTGTCAAAGTCGCCATTGGCTAACATCCCCACAGGCCAGAGGCTATGCCCTCTGCGCCTGTCGATTTCCTGATTTGTAGAGTAACTGAGAGAAACCGATTAGCGGCAGGGCGATCGCCCCCCTTATCCTCTAGATTCCCCAAGAGTTCTAGACCAGTTGAGGTGGTGCAGTAGCTCTGCCGATTTTTTACTGTCACCCTGGCGCACCCAATTCGCCAATTGATCTAGCAGAATTTAATTAAGTAGGTCGGCACAATTAAATTCATGTTAGAAAACCGGGGGAGCGCCCCGCCTTTCTAACCTTCGTTTTTCAATGCAGTTCTACTTAGCAAAGTCTTTGTTTCAACCGTTGGAGTACGGATTCATGTCAGCCATGAAGCAGTCTAAACATCGTCTCAAGCGATGGGGGAATCATGCGATCGCCCTGTTGCTGGGGGTCTTCCTTACTCTGGGGGTCACCTATCAACTACCGCCCCGGTTTTTGCCCCAGTCCCTGGCGGCCAGCCCGACCCCACCTCAGCAGATGGAAGTCTCTTCACTGGTCGCGCCAGATGCACCGCTGCAGGTGGCCCAGGTGCCAATACCGCGCAGCGACAATTTTGTGGCAACGGCGGTGAACCAGGTGGGGCCTGCGGTGGTGCGTATCGACACCGAGCGGGTGGTCACCCGGCAGTTCCCCGACCCGTTCTTTGACGACCCCTTCTTTCGGCAGTTTTTTGGCGATCGCGGGTTTTCCCGGATGCCGCAGGAATTTCGCCAGCGGGGGCAAGGCTCAGGCTTCATCGTGGATCAGTCGGGTATCGTGCTGACCAACGCCCACGTGGTGAGCGGCGCAGATACGGTGACCGTCACCCTGCGGGATGGGCGCAACTTCCAGGGGGAAGTGCGGGGTGCCGATGAAGCGCTGGATCTGGCGGTGGTGAAAATTACCGGCCAAGACCTGCCGGTGGCTCCCCTGGGTAGTTCGGAAAGCGTACAGGTGGGGGATTGGGCGATCGCCGTGGGTAACCCCCTCGGTTTGGATAACACCGTCACCCTGGGCATCGTTAGCACCCTCAACCGCTCCAGCTCCCAGGTGGGTATCCCTGACAAGCGCATTGATTTTATCCAAACCGACGCCGCCATCAATCCGGGCAACTCTGGTGGGCCGCTGGTGAACGACCGGGGCCAGGTGATTGGCATCAATACCGCCATTCGGGCCGATGCGGAAGGGATTGGGTTTGCCATTCCCATTGATGCCGTGAAAGCCATTCAGGATCGGCTGGCGCGGGGTGAGCGCATCCCCCACCCCTTCATCGGCGTGCGCATGACGACGCTGACGCCAGACATGGCAAAGGAGTACAACAGCGACCCGAATTCGCCCCTCACCATCCCCGAAGTGAACGGTGTGCTGGTGGTGGAGGTGATTCCCGAAAGTCCAGCGGCGGCAGGTGGTCTGCGGCGTGGTGACGTAGTGACGGCCATTGAGGGCGAGACCATTACCCGTGCCGATGAGCTACAGCGGCGGGTGGAGCGCAGCCAGATTGGCGAGCCGCTGCGGTTTACCATTCGTCGGGGCGATCGCACCCAGCAACTCACTATTCGCCCCGGAGAACTCCAGGACGCCATGTAGGCAAAACGCGGCAATGAGCAACCGAAGTTTCGCTTAATTTAAGACAGGGGCACGAGCGTGTGTCCCTGTTTTTTTTGCGGATCTGTAATCATTCCGCAGTACCCCGGAAACTGGCCACTGGATGGACGCCGGATTGTGAAGGACAGGCAAAATCGAGGGTAGGATAGCAGTGAACAAACGGTGAGCTGAGACATTGGAGGCAAAAGCGACCATTATGCACCGCATTCTTTCAGGCGCATTGAGCGTAGAAACGCTCACAGTTGAAATCGCCGGATTACCCAGCCGACTGGAAGGGTACAAGATTGCTCAGCTTTCAGATTTGCATTACGACGGTCTGCGGCTCTCGGAACAGCTTTTGCGGGAGGCGATCGCCGCCAGTAACCGCTTTGAGCCAAACATTGTGGTGATCACAGGCGACCACGTCACCGACGACCCCACCCCCGCCTCCGACCTGGCCCACCATTTGCAGGATTTAAAGACCAGTGCTGGAACCTACGCCATTTTGGGCAATCACGACATCTGCCCGCCCGGTGCCCAGGGGGTAATTACCCGCGCTTTTGAGCAGGCTGGAATTCACGTTCTGTGGAATGCGATCGCCTACCCGTTTGGGGAAGGTTTGCCCCTGGTGGGCCTGGCAGATTTATGGTCGCGGGAGTTTACCCCGGCACGGGTGCTCGATACCCTGGATCCCGAACTGCCCCGCATCGTGCTGTCCCACAACCCTGATAGTGCCGTCCGACTCCAGGCCTGGCGGGTTGACCTCCAGCTCTCAGGTCATACTCACGGCGGCCAGATTGTCATTCCAGGGCTGGGGCCTTTTCCCTCCTGGTATCAGCAGGTGCGTCACTACGTTCCCAAAAATCTGCGACCCTGGCTGCCCTACATGCGGGAAGACTGCCACAAAGTGGTCAAACACTGGGAGTGGGCGCAGGGCCTGCACCAGGTGGGGGAAAATCTGCTGTACGTCAATCGTGGTCTGGGAACCTTTCCCCCAGGGCGGCTGTTTTGCCCCCCCGAGTTGACCATTATTACTCTAAAGTGCAAGGTAGGGACAGCTACAGCTCAATCCCACATTCGCAGCGATGCCCATTCCCAGCCGTCACACCCGCCCAAAAGTCTGACCCCCGCCTGAAGGAAGGTCGGGCCGCTGGCTTTAATACTGTCACGGAGGTTGCCCTATGACTCAACCCGTTCCTGTCTCTAACGTGCCGCTGCTGGCTCAGATGCTCCGGTGGATTTTAGACCCAACGGGCTTCCTGGAGACCAGCTTCCGCCAGCATGGGGACTTGTTCCGCGCCGATGTCGCCTTTGGGGACGTCAAGCCTCTGGTCTTTGTCAACCACCCGGAGGCCATTCAGACAATTCTTACCCAGGACAACGGCAGAACGTTTACTGCACCTGGGGAAGCCAACGAAATCGCCAAGCCTCTCCTGGGTGCAAACTCCATGATTTTGCTGAGCGGGGAGGCCCATCGGCAGCGGCGGCAGTTGGTGATGCCGCCCTTTCATGGCGATCGCCTCACAGCCTATGGCGAAATTATTCGGGGGATTGCCCAGACCGTCCTGCAGGAGTGGGTCACCCGGCCCCAGGTGGACGTGCGTAACGCCATGCAGCAGATTACCATGCGGGTGATCTTACAGGCGGTGTTTGGGCTGTATGCGGGCGATCGCTACCATCAGCTCGAAGAATTGCTGCGGCTACGGCTGGATGCGGTGGGCAACCCGCTGTCGTCCCTGGTGATTTTCTTTGCACCGCTCCAGCGAGATTGGGGCCCTTGGAGTCCGGGGCATCGCATTCAGCGCATTGCCCAAAAAATTGATGACCTGATTTTCGCGGAAATTGGCGATCGCCGCCAAGCCCCCGATCCCAGCCGCACGGATATCCTCTCATTGCTGCTGGCCGCCCACGACGAATCCGGCAACGGCCTCACCGATCAAGAGCTGCGGGACGAACTCATGACCCTCCTGATTGCCGGTCACGAAACCACCGCTACGGCTCTCACCTGGGCATTCTACTGGCTCCACCGCCAGCCGGAAATCAAGCACCGTCTTCTGGCAGAGCTAGACTCGGTGGATCTCTCGGATCTAAATACCCTGCTGCGGCTTCCCTACCTCACTGCCGTCTGCAACGAAACCCTGCGCATTAATCCAGTGGCTATGCTCACCTTCCCGCGCCAGGTGCAGGAGCCGATGGAGCTGATGGGCTATGAACTGGAGCCAGGAACGCTGCTCATGGGCTGCATTTACCTGGTGCATCAGCGGGAGGATTTGTACCCCAATCCCCGCGTCTTTAACCCCGATCGCTTTCTAGAGCGACAGTATTCGCCCTACGAGTTTATGCCCTTTGGCGGCGGCGTGCGCCGTTGCGTGGGGGCAGCCCTGGCCCAATATGAGATGAAGATCGTCCTGGCCACTGTCCTTTCCCAGTATGAGTTCGAGCTGGTGAATCGCAAACCCATCCAGCCCCAGCGCCGGGGACTCACCCTGGGGCCAAGCGACAAAGTTTGGCTCAGGCCTTTGGGCGTTCGCCAGGAACGTGAAAGCGCCCAAATGGCAGGGGTTTCTTGATAGATGGTCGCCCTACCAAATTCAGACTGTGGCTAAAGCCGCACAAGCCGCTTTTCTTCGTATCAGGGCTGATTCACCAGTTGGGGCTGGCTTTCTTGACTACTCCCCCACCTGCAGGAGGGGGATTCTCATTTCCTTGGGAAGCCATTGCTTTTACCCTCCATGAGCTTGGACGATGTACCCCACCGCCACACAACCACGCATCATCACCACCTGAGCC
>JAYKGU010000045.1:0-30316 GCA_035285585.1 Synechococcales cyanobacterium | reverse complement strand
GGTGCTCTGTCCGGCGCGGGACAACGGCACCCCGGCGGCCATTCAAACTGCCATTGAGGAGTGGCCGGAGGGCACCTGCGCCCTGTTACTCCACGTCTATGGCGGCATTGGCGGCAACAAGCGTGAGCCTGCCGCTGCCGCGCCCATCTTCTTTGGCCACTTTGCCTATGGGATGGCGACGGTGGTACGAGAGCCGCTGACCGATGAGCTGCGCTTTGATATTTGCTATCACCAGGTTTACACCCATAATACAGATGGACTGGTGGCCGGGGCGCTGCACTGGTGCCGCTATCTGGGCGATCGCCAGTTTGGCTGGGCGGGGGTGCGGCCTGTGTGCGATATCCTGGTGAAGCTGGACAGCTTTACCGGCTGGTATGACATGGACGGTGAGCGGCGATCGCCCCTCTTCAGCATGGTGGCCCAGCTCATGGCGATGACGGCCCGCTACCGCATTGGCGATGGCACCGGGGGCACCTACGTCGGCCCCGCAAACAATTGCTCCCAGGATTCGAATCAAGCCCTATTTGCCACCCTGGAGCGCATGGAAAGCGCCATCCAGGCCAATGTTGACTGGCTTCATGGCTGGATGGCGCGACACCCGGATCAGGCCACTCGGCTCCGGCAGGTGGTGCGATTGGGAGCCGATCTGCGGCAGGTGCTGCAGCCGTTTGGCTCCCCCAGGGCCGATTGGGAAAAGAATGAATATAACCTGGGCAGTACGCTGGAAGATGAGCCTTTGCGCAACCTGATGATGGGGCTGGGAAGCTGGCGCACGCTCCTGCCGCGCAAAGCCAGCGACACTATCGTCAAGGTCTTTCTGGACTATGGAGCTTCGGTTTGGGTGCTGCGCACCAATCAGATTGGTGGCCAGGATCCTGACATTGAGCCGATCGCCCCGGTCACGCTTTAGGGCTTATAGCCCTACGGGCTAAGGTTTGAGTGTAAAACCCCCGCGTCGCGGGGGTTCCACACCTCTTGAATGTCCTAACGCGAAAGCGTAACGCCATATCTAAAACGGTTGGACTACTTTGCAGGACTACTTTGCAAAGGCATCCAGGTTGGCTTGCAGCAGCTTAATATTGGCTTCAATTGCCGCCTGAATCTGGGCCTGTACTTCGTCGCTGTACTTGTTTTTCTCATCCCGGCGCACTTCCAGCACGGTGTCTTGCAAAAGTTGCCGGGTGACGTCAAAGGATTTGAAAAGGGTGGCCACAATACCGTGGGCTCCAGTGCTGGCAACGATTTGCTCTTCGGCAGCGTCCACAGCTTTCCGCAGGCGAATGATTTCGCTGGGGGAAACCCGTGAATCGGCATAAATGCTGTGGAGGAGTTGTTCGATGGGTTCGGCTGATAGCATGGGTAATCTCCTGGTAAAGCTGGAAAGTTTTGATTGGCAAGGAAAGGTCACATCTTTGGGGCGCTGCGGAACCTGGGGATGAACGCTTGGGCCTATTTGTAGAAAGTATGGCCAGCTTCAACCAGACCCTTTTCTTGCAGCAAATCGTTGATAGCGTCCATCATGCCCACGTCCTGGAGCGTTCCCTGACCATCTAGCACGCGACGTAGAGCGGTATAAAAGGTGATTTCTCCGACGGCCATTTCATCCGTCTTCTTGCCGCCTGAAATAATTTTTTGGGCGTAGTAGTTGAGTTTCTCTTCAATAAAGGTATGCAAATCCACTTGATCCATCTCCTGGGATACTGGGGAACCTGTTAACCAACTATAGGCAGCGAAACGGAATCGGGACAAGTCAGATTAGTCGGGAATTTTTCTTGCTGCTCGGTTGGCGTCTTTTCAAAGATCTCGCTTTCAAGGTCATAAAAGTCTGATTAGTCATAAGTACATGGCCATAGATAAAAACAGTGGGGTGCGCCCCCCGCCGGAGGGCGCACCCCACCATAGCGTCGTTTAATTGTGACTACCTACTTACCGTTTTTCTGTAAAGCGGTGTGAAATAAGGGGTCTAGGCGTTTTCCAGGAGAAATTCACCCCAATCAACCCGTAGGGGCAAATAGCCATTTGCCCCTATGTACCATGAATTTAATGTGAAATTCCCAGTAGGGGCATGGAATTCCATGCCCCTACCGGTCGAACAATTACAGGTCATTTAATTCACGATCCTATGATGTCGGATAATTCACGATCTTATGATGTCGGATCCTTTTCAAAAATCGCTTAAGGAGATTTCCAGGAAAAAACTTACCCTCGGTTGAACGTTTGGTAAGGGCAAATGGCCATTTGTCCCTACATCGTCTGGTAGGATCATTCTCAAAAATCTCTTAAGCAGAGCCACAGGCTCTTCGGGCGGTTCCCTGGCAGAGGCAGGGCAGAAGCGAACCAGAAGCGGGGTAAAAGCCACGGTGCTTTAGTGGCACATGGGAGGATTTCCTTTATCTTTCGTGTTTTACAACTGAAAGGTGAAAGGCTGAAACTTTTAACTGGCAAGCAATGACGGGAATTTGAACGACCATGCAATATAGCTTTACCTGGCTGTCATTTTTAGCGCTTCTCGTTTTGGCGGGCTTTGGGTTGGTCAGTTGGCTGCACGTTCCTACCGGTAGCCTGGTCAACTGGATTATTGGGGTAAGCATCTTTGGCTGGCTGCTGGCCATTACCACCGTGCCGTGGAACGTTTACTTTCAGGCCAAGGAAGTGCTGGTGGAAGCCGCTTTTTCCGAAGAGCAGGGGGTTCGGGTTGATGAGCAGCAAAAGCAGTATGCAACCACGATCGCCCAGCGGAGCCTCTGGGTTGCCCTGCTGCTGCATCTTTTATCGGCGGTGGCCCTGTACTTGCTGGCCCTCTGGCAGGTAAGCGCCATTGGATATTTCGGCTCCATCGCCGCCCTTTTACTAACGGTGCTGCGGCCCACGGTGCGCACCTACCAGTTTCTCGTGCGGCGGTTGGGGATGATTCAAACCGGGATCAAGTATCCCCGTGAAGATGTGTGGGAACTGCGAGGACGGCTGGTGCAGCTAGAGGAAACCACCCACGACCTGATTCGGCGGCTGGATTTGGAAGACCCTACCTCCTGGATTAGCGTTCAGCAGCGGCAGTGGGAGGCATTGCGTCAGGATTTGACCCATCTGGCCAGCGCCCACGAAGACTTCAAAGCCATCAACCAGTCTGACCATGCGCGACTGTCTCGGGAAGCCCAGCAGGCGATCGCCCAGCTCAGTGAAGACAGCCAGTTTCTCAACCAAGTGCGCGACCTCATCCGGTTTGTCAAATCGGCCTGAGCCACCAGCGAACCGATTGGCGGGGCGGGGGACGCTAGGAAAACTGGGCGTTAATCTGGTTGAGCAGGGTATTGAAGCGGAATGGCTTGGTGATGCAGTCGATGATCATGCTTTTGATGGAGCTTTCGGCCTGTTCGAGGCGATCGCCCGCACTCTCTTGAGCAGTTACAATAATCACCCGCAAGGAACTGTTGCGTCCCTTAAGAGATTCTAAGATTTCCCACCCGTCTTTAAAGGGCAGGCCGATGTCGAGGAGCAGCAGATCAAAGTCGCCGCTGAGGGCCAGCTTGAGGGCACAATCGCCCCGGCTGGCCACTGTTGTATCATACCCGTTGCGCTGAAGGCCCCGCTCCAGAAAGGAAGAAATGCGGGGTTCGTCTTCGGCAATCAGAATCCGCCGTCGCCGTGGGATGGGAAAGACCATAAAGCCATAAAGCCTCAACGTTAAGCACCACCATATCGTGGTCAAAATTACCACACATAGTTGTAGCTCAACCATGAAGCTATCGCAAAATTAAAATAAGGGAATTCTTATGCTTGGTGGCTTCCCTCGTGGAATCCCTAATGGGAGGGCATCCGATAGCCCATACCCCGCACGGTTTCGATGATACCGCTCCCCAGTTTCTTGCGCAGGTAGCCCACGTAAACATCCACCACGTTGGAGCCAGGTTCGTAGTCGTAGCCCCAGACTCGGTCGAGCAGGTGCTCGCGACTCATAATCTGGTCGGGGTGGCGCATAAAAGTTTCCACCAGGGTGAACTCGCGGGCCGAAAGCTCAAGCTGTTTGCCGTTGACCTGGACGCAGCGGGTACGGAAGTCCAGCGTGATGTTTCGGAGATTCAGGGTCATCTCGTTGGTGGGCTGGGCGGGGCTGCTGTTGCGGAGGCGCACCCGGATGCGGGCCAGCAGTTCTTCAAACCGGAAGGGCTTGGTGACATAGTCGTCGGCTCCCACCTCAAAGCCAGTGACCTTGTCTTTGACATCGTCGCGGGCGGTAAGGATGATCACCGGCGCAGCAAAGCCCTGCCCCCGCAGGTCTTGCAGGAGGAGCAGGCCATCTTTGCCGGGCAGGCTCAAATCTAGAATCATCAAATCAATGTTGCCGTCGAGGGCGATCGCCGTACCCTCCTGGCTGTTGGTTGCAGTTACAGTGCTGTAGCCTTCGGCCCGCAGGCCCTTCACCAGAAAGGCAGCAATGCGGCTTTCGTCTTCCACAATGAGAATCTGGGTCATGCGGCATGGCTCTCCTGGGGCAGCTCTAGGGGGAGAATCAGGGTAAAAGTGGAGCCAGCACCGGGCTGGCTAACCAGTTCGACGTGCCCGCCGTGGGCCTCAACCACGGCCTTGACGATGGCCAGCCCTAACCCCGCCCCTTCCGAGCGGCGGTAGCTGTTGGCGGCACGGGCAAACCGCTCAAAGATCCGCACCTGATCGTGGGGGGCAATGCCCTCGCCCGTGTCTCGCACCCAAAATTTGACGTGGCGGCCATCCATGGCAGAACCAATTTCGATGGTGTCGCCCGCCTGGGTATGCTGGACGGCGTTGTTGATGAGATTAATCCAGGCTCCGGCAAGGCGCTGGCGATCGCCCACCAGTTTACCCCTTCCCTGATTTTGAAGAAGCCATTGGCGGCGGGCCAGGGCGATCGCCTTTTGATGAATTTCGGCGGTGAAGGTGGCAATGTCGACGGTTTCGGGGCGCAAAAAGTCGGGGCGCTCGGCCTTGGCCAGGAGGATCAGGTCGTTGACAAAGCGGGCCATGCGATCCAGCTCATCCATCACCAGCTCCAGGGTTTCTTGCTGTTCTGCCGGATCGTCGCCCATCAGCTCCAGGTGGCCCTGAATGATGGTGATGGGGGTGCGCAGCTCGTGGCTGGCGTCGTTGATAAAGCTGCGCTGGCTTTCGAACGCGCCCTGCAGTCGGTTCATCATGGCATTAAAGGTGGCGGTCAGCTCGGCCAGTTCGCCGCTGCCGTGGGATGGGAGCCGCGCCGACAGGTTCGACTCGCTGATGGCACGGGCGGTGGTGGCCAGAGAGCGCACTGGGGCAAAGAGCTGCCGACTGCCCATCCAGGCCAGCACAAAGGAAATGAGCACCACCCCCAGGGCTATCTGGGCAAACAGGTAAACCCCCACCAGGGCCTCCTGCCGCTCGCCTGCGGTCAGGTGGGTGGCAACAAAGGTGCCCTGCACCTCGTTATCAAGCACCAGGGGAATCACGGCATAGAGAATGCTGCCCACCTTGCTATCGTCGGAGGGCTGTTCTCGCAGGAGCGGCAGCCGATGAGTGGGCTTGGCAGCCGCAGCGTCGCTGAGGTCGAGCCAGTAGGCCATCAAGTCGGGGTTGGGGCGAACGGCCCGGGGCACAATCGAGGGGTTGGCGCGATAGAATGTGTCGCCGACCAGGAAAATGTGGAAGTTGTCGTCTTCTGGGATTCCTTCTTCAATGAAGCCGTTGATGAAGCCCTTGAGGTCAGCCTTGGGAGGGTTAGTGGCGGCCCAGGCGGCATACTCTTCTTGAAATTCAGTCACCTCTTCCGCCAGGTCTTCCTGTACGCGGGCGCTGATCTGGATGAAGAGCAGTTTGTAAAAGAGGGGAATGGCGATCGCCGTAACTCCCAACATGACGAGAATGTAGAGCAGCAGCACCCGCGTGCGGGCTTCCCCCAGGAACCGCTGCAAGGGATAGGCGGGCGGGTCAGTTTCGGTGGATGGTGGCATCGGTAGCAACGGATTGAAAACAGGAAGCACACGTCTCACAGGATCATCACCCCTGGTAGTAGTAAACCCCATACAGGGCTGGCGCACTCAGTTTAGCCGACCCTGTTCATTCTTTCGAACTATTTTTAATAGGCCGGGAGAATAAACTGAGTTTTTCCAATCATTAAGTACATGGCCATAAATAAAAACAGTGGGGTGCGCCCCCCGGCAGGGGCGTACCCCACCATAGCGTCATTTAATTATGACCACCTACTTACTAACTTATTGTGAACCCTGGCGCTAATTTTCTCTAGACCTTGGTGAATGTGACGCGATCGCCCCGATAAAGTGCCCCAATTTTGAGCCGGGAGTCGTTTGCCCTGAAAAAATAAGAAACTTCTCACAGTCATTTCATGATTCCTCATGAAGTGGTTCTCATGGGAAGTTCACATCCATCTAACGAACCCAGGAGACGCTAAAGAAGACTTCGAATCTGGTTGTTTGAACGCCTGGAGGTTGCATCGCTCGAACAATTGCTTGAGGTACTGAAACCATGACCTGTTGCGTTGACCAAATCAAATGTCTAAATTTCTCAGCCAGGAATTCAGACCAACCCTGCCAGCCCATCTCTGTAGAAACCTCAGTTTTAGAAATTTCGGCGTTAGAAACCGTCTGTGTTCCCGAATCCATTATGGGCGTCGCCGTTTTTGATGGTCATGGGCTGTTTATCGAGGGCCTTTGCATCAGCAAAGCACTGGAGACAAACTGGATTCAATCAATTTGCAGCCTCTTAAATCTCCAGGTGCTTCTGGCCTCAACCCTGCAGATTAACCAGTTTTGTCAGGCCATTGGTTACGGTTCCGCTCAGCAAGTGGTCGTTATTCGCCAAGGCTCCCATTACGTCGGCTTCCTGATGGACGGTAGCGAATGCCCCAGCGTTCTGGAGGAGGTTTTGCGGAAGATGCAAACCCTGGGCCTCAGCCCTTTTCGGATCAACCCTCGGTTTCAAATGATCTAAGTAGGTCAGCACAATTAAATTCATATTAGAAAACCGGGGGAGCGCCCCGCCGGGGCGCTCCCCCGGTTTTCTAACCTTTGTTTTTCAATGCAGTTCTACTTAGCGTTACGCTTTCGCGTTAGGACACTCAAACCTTAGCTCGTAGGGCTATGCGACCGTTGGGACTTTGAAAGTCCCGCTGCCAGAGATTCACTTAGGAGGTAAAGCCATGATGAACGTTTGTGTAATTGGTACCGGATACGTTGGTTTAGTGACGGGGGTTTGCCTTGCCCACCTGGGACATCAAGTTATTTGCGTGGACAACAACGCTGCCAAAGTGGCCCAAATGCAGGCGGGGCGATCGCCCATCTATGAACCCGGCCTGGATGAGCTGATGCAGCAAGCCATGCAGGCGGGGCGGCTGCACTTCACCACCGACCTGGCGGCGGGGGTGGCCCACGGCACGGTGCTGTTTATCGCCGTGGGTACGCCGCCCCTGCCCACCGGGGAAAGCGACACCCGCTATGTGGAGGCTGTGGCTCGCGGCATTGGGGCCAACCTGGTGCAGGGGGGGCAGTCCGGTGAATACAAAGTCATCGTCAACAAGTCCACGGTGCCCATCGGCTCAGGCAACTGGGTGCGGCAGATTGTGCTGGATGAGATTGACCGGGCGGCGGCGGCGGCGCAAATTTCCCCCGAACGGGCGGCAGCGTTCGATGTGGTCAGCAACCCCGAATTTCTGCGGGAAGGCTCGGCGATTTACGACACCTTCAACCCTGATCGCATTGTGCTGGGGGGCGATAGTGAGCGGGCGATCGCCCTCATGCAAGCCCTTTACGCCCCCCTGGTGCACCATGCCCAGGATGCCGGTGGTGCGGCCCTGCCCCCGGTGCCGGTGGTGGTCACCGACCTGGCTTCGGCGGAGCTGATCAAGTATGCGGCCAATGCTTTTCTGGCAACCAAAATCAGCTTTATTAACGAAGTCGCCAATATTTGCGATCGCGTTGGGGCAGATGTCACCCAGGTGGCCACGGGCATCGGTCTGGACTCCCGCATCGGCTCCAAGTTTCTGCAGGCGGGCATCGGTTGGGGAGGGTCGTGCTTTCCCAAGGACGTGGCAGCCCTGATCCACACTGCCAGGGACTACGGCTACGAGGCTCCCGTACTGAATGCGGCGGTGCAAACCAACCGTAGCCAGCGCCTGCTGGCCATCGAAAAGCTCCAGCAAACCCTCAAAATCCTCAAGGGCAAAACCATTGGCCTTTTGGGACTCACCTTCAAGCCCAACACCGACGACATGCGGGATGCCCCCGCCCTGGATCTGATTCAAGAGCTGCACCGCCTGGGCGCAAAGGTGAAAGCCTTTGACCCCATCATCCCCAGTGATGCTGACCATCCCGGTCTGGCGGGCGTGGAGCTGGCCATTTCCACCCGCGATCTGGCCCTGGGCTGTGACGCCCTGGTGCTGGTGACGGACTGGCCAGAGTTCCAGATGGTAAAGGATGCCCAGATTGCCGCCACCATGCGGCTCCCTGTGTTCGTCGATGGCCGCAACTTCCTCGACCCCGCCGCCATGACTGAGGCTGGCTTTTTCTACGTCGGCATTGGGCGATCGGCGGCGGGGGCGCAACCCTCCTGGGCAATGCTGAAGCCCGACGCGTCGGAGGAACGGCCTCTGGTGCAGGTGGCGTAGGGGGTTTGATTTTGGATTTTGGATTTTAGATTTTGGATTGATTCTTTCTCCTCCTTCTCTTCGCTGATGCTCCCACCGAGAGAACTCCTATGAAGCTAATGGTCTACTCCCACGATGCCTTCGGCCTGGGAAATATCCGCCGGATGCTGGCGATTTGTGAATACCTGCTGCAGACGATTCCGGGGTTGTCCATCCTGGTGCTGTCGGGATCGCCTGCCCTGCATAGCCTCCGCCTGCCTGCGGGGCTGGATTACATCAAGCTCCCCTGCCTCAGTCGCGATCGCGCTGGCGAGATGGGGGTCACGTTTCTCGACACCTCCCTCGAAGAGACGGTCAACCTGCGGGCAGAGCTGATTCTCTCTGCCATCCAGCACTTCAGGCCCGACGTTTTTCTGGTGGACAAAAAGCCCTCGGGCTTACTTCAAGAACTACAGCCGACCCTCAAGTATCTGGAACAGTGTGCCCAATCCCCCGCCCATCCGTCCACCCAGCTCGTTCTGCTGCTGCGCGACATTCTGGATGCGCCGGAGGTGACCCAGAGCCAGTGGGAACGGCACGGCTATTTCGAAATGCTTGAACGGCTCTATGCCCAGATCTGGATTGTGGGCAGCCCCGATATTTTTGATGCGCCCCAGGCCTATGGTTTTCCTGAGGCGATCGCCCAAAAAGTACGCTTCTGTGGCTACATTCGGCGCAATCCAGGGGAGCGGCCCCGCCCGGTGATGCGGCAGGAAATGGGCCTGACGCCAGCGGATCGGCTGGTGCTGGTGACCCCCGGTGGCGGTGCAGATGGCGATCGCCTGGTGATCACCTACCTGGATCTGCTGGCCAGTGACCATTCCCTGGCCCAAGATCCGGCCCTGAAGAGCCTGATCGTCTGCGGCTACGAAATGCCACTGGCCCAGCGTCAGATGGTGCATCGGGCGGCGGCGGCCAATCCCCAGGTGGAGGTGCTGGACTTCAGTGACGACCTGATAAGCCTCATGGATGCCGCCGATCTGGTGGTGTCGATGGGCGGCTACAACACCGTTTGCGAAATCCTGTCGCTCCGCAAGCGGGCGATCGTCGTGCCGCGGCTCCACCCGGTGCAGGAGCAGTGGATGCGGGCCGAGCGCATGGCCCAGCGCCAGCTCTTTACCGCCCTCCACCCCGACCACCTGTCGCCCTCCACCCTGGCCGCCGCGATGCAGCACCAACTCCAGGGCGATCTGCCCCCAATGGCCATTGATCTGGATGCCCTACCCCGCATTGCGCAGATGACCGCCGCCCTGCTGCCGGGCGCAGTCAAGCCGTTCGCTGTTCCCTCTAGTTGTTTTCTACCCACGTCCCCATGTCTCGCTATTGCCAACCCGTAATCGGTTATCTCGTTAAAACCTTTCCCAAAGTTTCAGAGACCTTCATCCTCAATGAAATTCTGGAACTGGAGCGCCAGGGGCTGAATCTGCATATTTTTTCGCTGCGATCGCCCACCGATAAGCGCCCCCACCCTGCCGTTGCCCAGATCAAGTCCCCCATCACCTATATCCCTTCCCTGCTGCCCGAAGCGACTCCCCAGGCCACCCTGGAACTGGTGGAAGCCCAGCAAGAGCTGCTGCGGGAAGCGCCCCAGGCGTTCCTCCGGGCGCTGGAGTGCTTCGCCCAGGGGCCAGAGACACGGGAGGTGAATGAGCTGTGGCAGGCGGTCTATCTGGCACGGGAAATTCAGCGGCTGCAGATCGTCCACCTGCACGTCCACTTTGCCAACGTCCCGGCGGCTACGGCAGAACTGGCCCAGCAAATTTGCTGGTTTCCCTTCAGCATCACGGCCCACGCCAAAGACATTTACCTGACCGAACCGGCAGTCCTGGATCGGCGCATGGCCAAGGCCGAGTTTGTGCTTACCTGCACCGACTTCAACCGCTGCTATCTGACCGACCTGTCCACCAGCGACACGCCGATTTATCTGGCCTACCATGGCATTGACTTAAACCGCTTCATGCCCTTTCCCTGCCCTAAGCGTCCCGAGCCGGTGCAGCTCCTCTCTGTGGGGCGCTTTTGCGAAAAGAAAGGTTTCTCCTACCTGCTGCAAGCCTGCCGCCTGCTTCAGGAGCGGGGTATCCTGTTTCACTGCGCCATTGTTGGCTATGGGCCGCTGCAAACCCAGATGGAGGAATGGATTCGGGACTATCAACTGGACTCCGTGGTCACGCTGGTGGGCCAGCTCACCCAGGATCAGTTAATTGAGCGCTACTGCCAGGCCGATCTGTTTGTGCTGCCCTGCGTCGTGACGGAGGATGGCGATCGCGACGGTATCCCCAATGTGCTGCTGGAGGCCATGGCCATGGGGCTACCGGTGGTTTCGACCAACGTTTCGGGCATTGGCGAACTGGTGCAGTCGGGCGAGAACGGCCTGCTGGTTCCCGAACGGGACGCCCTCGCCCTGGCCGACGCCCTGGAGACGTTAATCACAGATCTGAAAGGGCGATCGCGCCTCGCCCAATCCGGACAGCACACCGTCCGCCAGCGCTTCACCCTCCCCCAAAACGTAGGTGAAGTCAAAGCCCACCTGCTCCACGCCCTGGGCCAAGGAAATAGCCCCCAACCTGGCTGGCAAACCTCCCTCCCGTCCCACCTGCCCATCCCCCTCCTCCCCCCTATCCCTCACCCATCCACCCTTCTCCCCACACCCCAGGAGGTTCCTCCCCAATGAGACGCTTGATGTTTTACTGCCAGCACATCCTTGGCATTGGCCACCTGATCCGCAGCATGGAGATCGTCAAAGGTCTGATGAAAGACTTTGAAGTGTGTTTTATCAACGGCGGCGAAGTCGTGGCCGACTTTCCGATCCCCGCTGGGCTGGAGGTCGTGAATCTGCCGCCCCTCAAGACCGATGCAGGCTTTCGGACACTAGAGGTTCCCGTGGGGTTCCAGAGCGTAGAAGCGGTGATGGCGTTTCGGTGCGATCGCCTGCTGGGTTTGTGCGATCGCTTCCGGCCCGATGTTTTGATGGTAGAACTCTTCCCGTTTGGGCGGCGCAAGTTTTCCCCAGAGCTGATCCCATTAATTGAATACGCCCGATCCATGGGCACCAAGATCGTGTGCAGCCTGCGCGACATTGTGGTAACCAAGCAGGATCAGGAGCGCCACGAAGCCAAGGTTTGCAAGCTGATGAACGCCTACTTTGACTTGCTGCTGGTGCATGGCGACCCCCAGTTCATGCCGCTAGAGCGCAGCTTCTCGCGGGTGCAGGATTTACGCTGCCCCGTCCACTACACGGGATATGTGGTACAAGATGTCCCACCGGAAACCGATGTTCTCCCCCCCGATGCCATTCCTCAGCCCTTGATTCTGGTGAGCATAGGCGGCGGGCGCTTTGGGCACGAGCTGCTGAAGGGGGTGGCCCAGGCCAGCGAATTCCTGGAGGGCCAGATACCCCACCACATCCAGATGTTCACTGGCCCCTTCGCTCCCGATGAAGTCTTTGCACAGATGGAGCACCTGGCCAAGCACCGCTCCAACCTCTTGGTGCAGCGCTACACCCCCCATCTGCTGGAATACATGCAGCAGGCTGACCTGTCCATCAGCATGGCGGGCTACAACACCACCATGAATGTATTGACGACCGGGGTGCGATCGCTCCTCCTGCCCTTCACCGGCAACGATGATCAGGAGCAAACCCTGCGCTCCCAGCGCTTAGCCGAACTGGGCGTCGTCTCCGTGCTGCACCCCAGCGACCTGGAGCCATCCAGTCTAGCCCAGCGGGTGAGGGATTGTTTGCAGCAAGCCCCCAGCCCCATGACCTTTGATCTACACGGCGTCGCCAAAACCGCTGCCATCATCCGCGACCTGTGCGGAGTACCTAACCGAAAACTTGCCTCGGCGTGAAGGGCGATTGGTTAGAAGGCAGAAGGCAGAAGGCAGAAGCTAGAAGGCAGAAGGCAGAAGGCAGAAGGCAGAAGGTAGAAGGCAGAAGCTAGAAGGCAGAAAGCGGAAGCCAGAAGCCAGAAGCCAGGATAGACCTGTCCCTTGCCCCTGGCCTCAAAATCTAAAATCACACCTGATGTGAGTTATCTCAAATCCTTGCGTAGCGTGGGCTTCCAGCCTGCGGTGTGACGACGCCAGCAAGCAGGATGCTTGCGCTACGGGGCATCCGGTTCCTAATTCGCATTAGACGTAACCCCAAAATCCAAAATCTAAAATCCAAAATCCAAGGAGCCTCCCATGACCTCTCCCCGCATTTGCATCACCACCCTGGAATACCCCCCCGACATTGGTGGCGTTGGCACCTCTGTGTATCGCATTGCCCACATGCTTCGGGACTCTGGCTATGAAGTCCATGTGGCGGTGTTTCATTCTAAGCACCGCAAAGACACCGATACCCACATCCGCACGGGCTACCGCACCACTTCTGAGGAAGGTATTGCCGTCCATCGCATCCGTTCGGCGGTGCGCTCAGACGTGCTGGCGGTGCAGGACTACTTGAGCGAAATTTATGCCCAGGTGCGATCGCTCCACCTGACCTACCAGTTTGATATCTTTCACGCTTTTTTTCTGAATGAAACCGGGTTCCTGACTACCCTGCTGGCACGGGAGCACGGGGTGCCCATCATCAACAGCATTCGCGGCAATGACTTGCACAAGCACATTTTTAACCCCAAGCAGCACGGCCAAATCGCCTGGACGCTGGAGCATTCCGACTGGGTGACCTGTGTCAGCCGGGATTTGCAGCGGCGGGCCGTGGTGCTGGTACCGGAGCTGGAGCGCAAGTCCTGCGCCTTTTGGAACTCCATTACCCCCATCGACTTTACCTCCATGCCTACTCCACCTTTGATTCGCTCCTTGCGGCAGCAGGCGGACACGGGGCTGATAGTGGGTTCCCTGGGACGATTCCGGGATAAGAAAGGCATTGATTTCTTGATGGATGCCTGTGCCTCCCTGCAGGACGCATTGCCCCTGACGTTGCTGTTGGTGGGCGACTTCGTCGAGAAAGAGCAGGAATATTGGACCGAATTGATCGATCAAAGTTCTTTCAAAGACCGGATCCACGTCACGGGCATGATGCCCCGCGAAGACGCCCTGGCGTTTTTGCCCCACCTGGATGTGTTTGCCATTCCCTCTGTTCATGATGGCTGCCCCAACGCCATGCTGGAGGCGATGATGGCGGGCTGCCCGGTAATTGGCACGGGCGTAGACGCCATTGGGGAAATCCTCACCCACGGAGAAGATGCCCTGGTGGTGCCGCCCAGCTCCAGCAAGGCGATCGCCCGTGCCCTTCACCAGCTCGCCCAGTCGCCCCAGTTGCGCCAATCCCTGGGACACCAGGCCCGCACCAAGGTTTTGCAGGAACTCTCCCCCGCCGTGGAACAGGCGAATTGGGCCAAAGTCTACGCCCAGGTGTTTCAAACGGCTCCCCTGCCCGTGGGGGCGATCGCCTGAGCATTTGTTTCTGCTGACTTTGCTGACCTTGCTTGATTCAAAGAATTGCCCAAAGAATTGTCAGGAGAATTTGCGATGACCATGCTTCATCCCGCCCAACCCATCTTGCCAACCGCGTCCCCAGATGCGTCCCAGGTCACTATCATCGTTTCCCCCAGAGAGCGCTTTAGCTATACCCGCGAATCTCTGGAAAGCATCTACGCCCATACAAGTCTTCCCTTTCATCTCATCTACCTGGATGGAGGCTCCCCCGCTCCCGTGCGCCAATATTTGGAAACCCAGGCGGCCCAGCGGGGCTTTCAGCTCATCCGCACCGACTACTATCTGGCCCCCAACCAGGCCCGCAACCTGGGGCTGAGCCACGTTACCACGCCCTATGTGCTGTTTATCGACAATGATGTGGAGGTGACGCCAGGGTGGTGCGATCGCCTGCTTGAATGTGCCGAAGATACCGGAGCGACGGTGGTTTGCCCCCTCACCTGCATCGGCAAACCCCTCCACCAAAAAATCCATCTGGCCGGTGGGGAAGCTCGATTGGTGCTGGAGATTCAAGGCAATCAAAGCCGCTACAAAGTCCACGAAAAGCACTACTTCGTGAATCGCCCCATTGCGGAAGTGGCAGACCAGCTCCAGCGCCGCCAGTGCGAGTTTGCTGAGTTCCACTGTATGCTGGTGCGCACGGATATCTTTCAAACAACGGGGCTGCTGGATGAAAAGCTGCGCAGCACCCGCGAACACATCGACTTTTGCTTGAACGTGACGCGGGCCGGGGGCACCATCTTCTGTGAGCCAGCGTCGGTGGTTACCTACGTTCCCGAAGTCCTTTACCGCTGGTCGGATCTGTCCTACTTCATGCTGCGCTGGAGCGACGAGTGGGAAGAGAAAAGCCTCAAGCACTTCCGGAAAAAGTGGAATTTGGATAAAGACAAGTACTTCAAAAAGCGCTATCGCCGCATGGGGCATCGCCGCCACCAGGCCTTCCTGCGTCCCCTGATTCGTCGGCTCACCTTTGGTAAACCGATTCCCTGGGTTGAGCAAGGGGCGATCGCCCTGGAACGCCGATTTAACCGCTGGTTTACCGCCACCTATCAGCGGCGCACCGCCCACCTGCCCCGGCTCGCCCCGGCTCTGCCCCCGCTCGCTGCAACGTCTGAAGTAACTGCCGCCTCCCAACCCAAAAGCCATGCCACGCGCTAAATCCCCCCAGGCTACCCTCCCCGGCATCGGTCGCATCCTGCGGCAGTTTATGCCCCAAATTGCCAAAGAGCGGGTGCTGCTGGCCCTCTCATTTCTGGCCATGCTGCTCGAAACCGCCATGCGGCTGCTGGAACCCTGGCCCTTAAAGTTCATCTTTGACAACATCATCATTCCCGGCTTTGCCACCCAGCCTTCAGCATCAACGTCGTTTTGGGGACTCAGCCCCCTCACCGCTCTGACCGTGCTGGCGGTTTCCCTGGTGGGCATTTCCAGCCTGCGGGGGGCCGCCGCCTACTTCAGCACCGTGGGCATGGCCGTTGCCGCCACCCGCATTATGATGGACATCCGTGCCCGCCTCTACAGCCACATTCAGCGGCTTTCCCTCACCTTTCACAGCCGGAATAAAAGTGGCGACCTGATTACCCGCGTCACCTACGACATTGAGCGGCTGCGGGAGGTGACGGTGGTGGCCGTGCTGCCCCTGCTCACCAACTGGCTGACCCTGATAGGCATGTTGGGGGTGATGTTCTGGCTCAACTGGGAGCTGGCGCTGATTGCCCTGCTGGTGCTGCCCCTGTTTGCCCTCTCCACGGTGAAGATGACCACCCAGATTCAGCGGGTGGCCCGGCGGCAGCGGCAGCAGGAGGGAGCTATGGCCGCCTCGGTGGCGGAGGCGATCGCCGCCATCAAAGTCGTACAGGCCCTGGGGCTGCAGGACATGCTGGAGGATAGCTTTGCCAGCCACAATCGCAAAAGTTTGCAGGAAAGTGCTGAAGCCCAGAAGCTGCGGGCCGGTCAGGAGCGGCTGGTGGAAGTCCTGGTGGCGATCGCCACCGCCCTCGTCCTCTGGCGTGGGGTGCAGATGGCCCTCCAGGGAACGGTGACCGCCGGAGACTTGCTGGTGTTTGTGACCTACCTCAAAGTGGCCTTCAAGCCCATGCGCCAGCTCGCCAAGTACACGGGGCAGATCGCCAAAGCCACCGCATCGGGAGAGCGCATCCTCGACGTTCTCAATACCGTGCCCCAGGTCCGAGATTTGCGGGGGGCCTATCCGGCTCCGGCCTTTCGCGGTGCCGTCCAGTTCGAAAACGTCGCCTTTGGTTACGACAGCGACCACGGCATTCTCCGAGACATCAGCTTCCAGGTGCAGCCCGGACAGCAAGTGGCGCTGGTGGGGCCATCGGGCGGCGGCAAATCCACCCTGGTCAGCCTGCTGATGCGCTTTTATGACCCCCGCGAAGGCCGCATTCTCATCGATGGCCACGACCTGCGGGAATACACCCTCGATTCCCTGCGGCAGCAGTTCAGTATCGTCCTCCAGGAAAGCGTGCTGTTTGCCACCACTGTCCGGGAAAACATTGCCTATGGCTGTCTCCAGGCCACCCCTACCGACATTGAAGCGGCGGCGCGCCTCGCCAATGCCCACAACTTTATCCTGGCCCTGCCCGATGGCTACGACACGGTGCTGGGGGAACGGGGGGCTACCCTTTCCGGTGGCCAGCGGCAGCGCATTGCGATCGCCCGTGCCGCCATCCGCAACGCCCCCCTGCTGATTCTCGATGAACCCACCACGGGCCTGGACAACGAGAGCGATCGCCTGGTCTCCACCGCCCTCAACCGCCTGGTAGACGGCAAAACCACCTTCCTGATTTCCCATAACCTCTATGCCACCCGATCGGCTGACCTGATTTTGTACCTTGACCAGGGCCGCATTTTGGAGCAGGGCACCCACGCCGAACTGCTGCGGCTCAACGGTCACTACGCCCGCCTCTATCACCTCCAGTCTGCGACAGCCCCTGCCCCCGAAGGAGACAAACCCTATGCCCTCTCACCCTGAAGCCCCCCGCCCTTTTCCCCTGGCCCATCCCCCCCTCTCCCCCGCCACCACCCGCGTTATCCTTGTGCGCCACGGACGCAGCACCTTCAACGACCAGCAGCGTTACCAGGGCAGCAGTGATGCAGCGGTGCTGAGCGAACAGGGATGGCACCAAGCCCAGTGCCTTGGGCAGGCGCTCAAATCTACCGCCATTGACGCCATCTACGCCAGCCCCCTGCGGCGAGCACAGCAAACGGTGCAGGGCCTGCTGTCCGAGATCCAGGCTCACCCGACACAGGTGCCCCCTTTGCCCAAGGCCCCTGCCGTCTGGTCAGAACCGCGGGCGGCGGTTGCCGTCGGTCAAGACCGCCAGGCCCCTCCCCTTTACACCCACGATTTGCTGCGGGAAATCCACCTCCCGGCCTGGGAAGGTCGTTCCTATCACGAGGTGCGGCAGCAGGATGCGGATAGCTATCGCCGCTGGGTGCAGCGTCCCCATGAGTTTGCTATGACTACAGAGCCGATTCCCCCTGCCCTGGAAACGCTGAGCCAGCGGCGGCAAATCCCCCTACCCGATTGGGCAAGTGGCTTTTCTCCCAGGACAGGGGACGGAGATCGGGGGGGCGATCGCCACTGGGTACAGCTTCCCCACGAGTTTGAAATGACCACAACCTGCCTGGCTGAGGCAATGCCCGAAAACGTCACCCCGTCCGGTGTTCAAACGATCTACCCCGTCCTGGAACTCTACCAGCGGGCGCAGGCTTTCTGGCAAGACGTTCTGCCCAAACACATCGGTGAAACGATCCTGATCGTCAGCCACGGCGGCACCAACCACGCCCTGATCAGCGCCGCTTTGGGGTTGCCGCCTTCCTGTCACCATCGCCTCCAGCAATCCAACGGGGGCATCAGTATTCTGGACTATTGCCACGTCACCGCCGCCTCCCGCCTGTGGGCCTTGAACCTGACCACGCACCTGGGGGAAACCCTGCCCAAACTCAAGGTCGGTAAACAGGGCGTGCGCCTGGTCTTGCTGCCGGTGGGCGCATCCCTGACCCGGATCCGTTCCTCCCTGCTTCAGATGTTGCAAAATACGCCAATCACCTACAGCCTCACCCAGGTGGATGAAATGACGCAGGCGATCGCCCCCCCCATCCTGGCCCACTGCTCCGACGTCCTATCCTTCCAGGTGCGGTGCGAAGACTTTGCCCAGCAGTGGCATCGGGCCTTGACCCAGATCCATCAAACCCCGGCGCTGACCACTGGCCTGGCGATCGCCCCCCGGACGACCCTGCAGTCCCTGATTGCCGCCACCATTGGTCTCCCCCACCCCAGCCATGCCCTCGCCCTCATGCCTGGCACCCTCAGCGTTCTACACTATCCCCCCGGCGATCATCCCCCCGTGCTGCAGGCGATGAATTTGGGGTTGGACATTCACCCATAATCCCACTGCAACTACCCTATCAGGAGATTTTAGGAGATTAACCATGTCGCGAATTTTGGTGACCGGAGCCGCAGGCTTTATTGGCTACCACGTCTGCCATGCCCTGTTAAACGACGGCCATACCGTCATTGGCATGGACAACTTGAACGCCTACTACAGCGTCCGGCTCAAGCACGATCGCCTGGCCCGCATCCTGCCCTATAGCCAGTTTCAGTTTCATAAGATAGAGCTGGGCGATCGCACCGATATGGAGTGGCTGTTTGCGGAATATCAGCCCGAGTTCGTGGTGCATCTGGCCGCCCAGGCGGGGGTGCGCTATTCCCTGACCAACCCCCACGCCTATGCCGACAGCAACCTGACGGGCTTTCTCCATGTCCTGGAAGGGTGCCGTGCCAGCTCGGTGAAACACCTGATTTTTGCCTCCTCCAGCTCCGTCTACGGGGCCAACCGCGCCATGCCCTTTGCCGTTGGCCACAATGTAGACCATCCCCTCAGCCTCTATGCCGCTACGAAAAAAGCGAACGAGCTGATGGCCCACACCTACAGCCATCTCTATGGCATCCCCTGCACGGGCCTGCGGTTCTTTACCGTCTATGGCCCCTGGGGTCGCCCCGACATGGCCACCTACAAATTTACCCAGGCCATTCTGGAGGGGCAGCCCATTGATGTCTACAACTACGGTAAGATGCGCCGCGACTTTACCTATATTGACGACATCGTGGAGGCCATCTTCCGGCTGCTGCCCCAGGTGCCCCAGCCCAACCCCGACTGGTCAGGCCATCACCCCGACCCCAGCTCCAGTCAGGCTCCCTACCGCGTTTACAACATTGGCAACCACCAACCCGTCACCCTCCTGAAGTTTATTGAAACCCTGGAAAACTGCCTGGGGGTGAAAGCCGCGAAGAACCTGCTGCCTCTGCAGCCGGGGGACGTGCTGGAAACCTTTGCAGACGTGGAGGCGCTCCACCAGGCGATCGCCTTCAGGCCCCAAACCACGCTTCAGGAAGGACTCCAGCAGTTTGTCGACTGGTACCGGCAGTACACCCAGTTGACGGCTATGACAGCAGCGCCACCGGAGAAATCCGCTCTAAGATTTGCTTCAGCACCAGGGCCGTCCAGTCAATATCCGCCAGGGTGGTGAACCGCCCCAGGGTGAGGCGAATGCCGGAGGTGGCGGCGCGATCGCCCAAGCCGATGGCCTGCAGCACCGGACTGGGGGAGAGCTTGCCGCTGTGGCAGGCCGATCCGGCGCTGATGCCGATGCCCGCCAGGTTCATCTGGCGCACCAGGGTTTTGCCGCTGAGGCGATCGCCATCCCCATGGCGCAGGTAGAAGCTGACGTGGTGGGGCAGGCGGTGCAGCCGGTCGCCGGTGGGCACCAGGTCGGCCAAGTCGGCCAGTTGGTCAAACAGGCGATCGCGCAGCTGCATCAGGCGGGGCGTTTCGTGGGCCATCTCTTCGGCAGCAAGCTGGGCCGCCAGCCCAAATCCGGCAATCAGGGGCACCGGCTGCGTCCCCGATCGCCAGCCAAACTCCTGCCCACCCCCCCCCAGCAGGGGCACCAGCTCCAAATCTGGACGGCAGTACAGGGCACCCACCCCCTGTGGCCCATAGAGCTTGTGGCTGGAGAGGGAGATCAGATCCACCGGCAGCCGCTGCACGTCGATGGGCAGCCGTCCGGCCACCTGAACGGCATCGGTATGGAACAAGGCTCCGTGATCGCGGGTAATCTGGCCCAGCAGCTCGATGGGCTGGAGGGTGCCAATTTCGCTCTGGCCGTAGATGATGGACACCAGAACGGTGTTGGCCTGGAGCGATCGCTGCAAATCCACGGGGCTAACCCGGCCCTCGGCACTCACGGGCAGCCGCGTGACCTGCCATCCTTCCCGTTCGAGCTGGCGGGTGGGGGCGGCGATCGCCGAATGTTCGACGCTGGAAATAATTAAATGCTGGGGAGTTGGATAGCGCCGCGCCACCCCCATAATCGCCAGATTGTCTGCCTCGGTGCCGCCGGAGGTGAAAATAATTGACTCAGGCAGGGCCGCGTTGAGCAAATCGGCCACCTGAAAGCGGGCACGCTCCAGCACCGTCGCTGACCGCCCCCCCCACTGATGCAGACTGGAGGGATTGCCCCACTCTGCCGCCATCACCTCTTGCATCAGGGCGATCGCCTCGGATCGGGTGGGCGTGGTGGCACTGTAGTCCAGATAAATTTGCATGTGGATGGCCCCATCTCTCCACTAATCAGGATAAGCCACATCGTCGGTTTCGACCGGGCCTTTGGTTACCAAATTGACAGACAACTGGCTGGGTTTGCCCTGACAACCCGCCACCCATCAGCAGGAACTCCTGAATCTTTTTAGAGCCAGTGAGTTTTCGAGCCAATCTCCCTTCTGACATAACCAGGGATAACAATGACATGACCCAGGGGAGACGTATCCGCCTGGGAATGTGAAGTAAACCTGAACGTAGGAACGGTCGTCGCCCGATCCGCAGCGATGACTTCCCGGTTCCCAGCGATATTGTCCAGTCTTGAAGAATACCAATGGTTCAGGAACGCAGCGAACAGCAAGCCCTTTTGGGCGATCACGTCCATCTCGCCCGACGGCCATCCGTCCTTCCCGCCTCCGATCGCAGCTTTGACGGACAACGGCAGGGGATGAGTGAAACGCTCCAGACGAACAGTGCCGCCCCGTCCTATCAAAATCTGGATGAACCTGCGGATCGATCCCTATCCGCCCCCGAAATTGGAGCTGTCCTGACCATTGTTGCCCTCCTGGGGTCGTTTGCGGTGACCCAGTTTGCCCGCCAGTTTTCTCGATGGGTCTTCTGGAAAACGCTGCGCGATCGCCTCGATTATGCCAAACCGCAAAAGCTGCCCCAAATTCCCTGCACCAACTGCCGATTTTTTAACCAGAACCCCTACCTGAAATGCACGGTACACCCCGATCGGGCACTCACCCCCGATGCGCTGCACTGTTCTGATTACTGGTCAAACCAGAGCGATCGCTTTAACCGTTAGAATGCCGGGGCGATCGCCCTGATCCTGACCATCCCACAAATTTGTTAAAACGGCAGGTGAAACACGTCCATTAGAATGGTGTCTTTCTGAATGCGTCGTATCGGGTTGGGGGCGTCATACACAATCATCAGGGCATTGTCGTACCCCAGGCAGGGAATCAGCGCCAGCCCTTCCGCATGGTCTGACCCAATGGTAAACGGCAGGTCAAACAGCGCCGTCAGGTCGTCATCGTCGCTGTAGGTAAGCGAGTCGTCGTCGCGTTCCTGGAGATCATGCAGCCGAAAAACCTGCATCTCTCCCTCCAGCTCCATGGTTGGCCCCGCCAGGATGATCAAATCCTCTTTGTACAGGCATAGCTCCCGCACCCCCAGGCCGTTGAGCTGGACGAAATGCTTGCGGTAGGGGCGATCGCCCTTGCCAATGGGCTTCAGGGTGAGCACGCCTGGTTCTGCCTCGGCCAGCTCCAGCTCCAGAATGATGGCCCACCCCCGCAACACCGGGCCACGCAGCCCCAAAAAGATGCGATCGCCACGCACGGCCAAGCCTTCAACATCCAGCCCGTTGTCTTTACTGGGGAGCAAACTGGTGATGATCGGGCCGAGGTGGTCGTCTTCCCGGAGAGCATCCGTGAGAATGTTGCCCTGCTCGGTTTTCTTCAGGCAGGCGGCGGTGAGAATTTTGTCTGGCTCCGCTGGGTCAGAGCAGGTTTTGTGCAGCTCCCCATTGACACAGGGAATTCGCCCCAGCAGGTAGCGGTTAGCGTCGGTGGTGATTTCAGAGAGACGGGCGATCGCTTTCTCTTCGTCCTTCCCCTTAGTCTTTTTGCGCTTGTAGCTGTGGGAGCCGGTAAACCAGAGATACGACTGGCTGTAGTCCATGCCCTCAACGTCTACCTCGTCTTCGTTGTTGAATAGTTCGAGGAAGTCTCCCAGGAAGAAGGACTTGTGCTGCCCGTATATCATGTTTCCCAGGGGAGATAGCCGCTCCAGCGACAGGTATTCGTCGGAACCCAGCCATAGAGAACCGTCAGGCGTTCTCGCCGCTGCCGATAGCTCTCCCAGGAGGTCGTCGGACTTGTCATTGAACTGCAGAGAAATGCGGCTGAGCAGAAATGGGTCGATCATGGGCTAATCTCCTGGAATACGGTGGGGTGAGGCGCCGAAGGGGGCACGACTTTTAATTCATGATCCTCACTGGTCATACCCAACTTCAGCAACGCCAAAGCGCCTGCGGATTTGCCCCCTTATTAAGGAAGCGCATTATCAGGCTGAAGCAACCTTACCGCAACCAATTCCCGGAAAATAACTAACTTTAGACAAATTATCTGAATGGAGCGTGGAACTGACCTGGGGCAATATCATTTTTCTGGGGGTGTGTGCCCCTTCCGGACGCGCACCCCCTTATAAGGTGTAATTAAGTGTGCCTGAGCACTTATTAAAGAAGTATTAAGAAATTTCAGATTGGCGCTGACCTGCTCTAAGCCTATGGCTGAGGCAAGCTTGGCAAAATAGTCTCTATATAGTATGAGAACTCGTAGGTCGGCTGATAAAACTGAGAGCGATGCGACATCTCGGTCATGTAGCTCATGCAGTGGTTCATCAGCAAATAGACGGCAACCAGGGCTGCCGCCGCGCTGGAAACCAGGAAACCTGCCAGCATTAGCGAAAACTCTTTAGTGTCAACCGCCTCCTGCATGAGATGCAAGGCCCAGGCGACCAACCCGATTACGACCACTAAAATAAAGACCATTTGTTATAAATTTAATGATTCGTAACATCAAACAGTTTAACACTTTCTCATAAAGATGCCAGGTCTTCAGAATGTTTACAGAATTACAGACGCTGATGATCGGGGCCAGTACCATAGAGCGCTGGCTCGGGTAACGTCTAAAAATGTCCGCATCCAGCCCGGCCCGCAACCCTTTGTTTGTCCCCAGATAGCGCAGATGAGCGTAAATGGAGAGTCGGCACGGCTGCAAATTAGCCGTCCATCCCCCTAACAGTCAGTAAACTTTTCTCAGAAAATCCCTCAACCCAGCCCATTGGCGCTGAAGCGATTCCCCTCGCCCGGTGCTTTCAAATGGGCGAGGGGAATCATCTGGGACCAGAAAAGGCATCAGTTCCTCAAGTGCTGGCCACAAGTGCTGGCCACAAGTGCTGAGTTGGCGGTCAAGCAGCTACATGCGAGACAGAGACTTAATTTTTGCCAGCTTGTCGTTATCCAGCCCCTCAAGCTCGTGGTGGGTGAGCCAGCCTTCTTTTACCAGATTGGCAAAAACGAAGACGAGCATCCCGTAGCGGTTGTCATACTTACCATCCAGGTCATGCCGTCGAGCGCTCAAAAAGTCGTGAAGCTGCCAAATGTCCTCTAGCTCAGTCACCTGGCTAGCCTGACTGCGAATGGCTTCGATGAGAGCGGTAGTCTCCCGCTGGTAGGCAGTCTCAAAAGCTTTCTGAGCGATCTCCTTCTCTTGGCTAGTCCAATTAAGATTCCCGACTTGCATGACCCAATCCTATAAGTTCGAATGTAATTTACCTTAATATATTCTAATATTTCACCCAAATATTTCACAGCCGAATTGGGCCTTGCCGCTCCCCCGGTTCTCTAACCTTCATTTTTCAGTGCAGTTCTACTCATTAAATAATTGAGTAAACCGATTGTGGATGCGCCCAGGGTTGACTGGGGCAGCCTTTTCCCCGGAGAGATTAGACTGATAGTAGCTCCCTAGGTTTGCTGAAGGCGTAAAGCTGCTCGGTCTGTGTGGGACAGGTGGCGGGTATCAACTTAAGGCGGGAACGTGGGGCGCGTCGTGCTCCACGTTCCCGCTAATCTTGTCCCGCTTAAGCAGGAACCCAGATGTCGGGTATGGAGCTAGGGAATCAGCCCATCACAGAGCGTGACTATGGATAACGGACAGGCTAAGCAACATATCGAAACAATCCGGCAGCAGATGACAGCTCTTGCAAAACTGCTGTCTGCCTTAAACCAGGGAAAAATAGCAGCGGCTCTTGATGGCTTGCAGCTTGTGGACGAAGAAACCCAAACCTGCCTGAAGGTGGCCGAGATTATAGAGAGAGAACTTCTGGCGGAAAAACAGCAGCTTGAGGCCCGCTGTCAGCACTACTACGAACTATTTCAGTCTTTACCGGTGGCCTATCTGGTGATTAATTCCAGCGGCTTGATTTTGGAAGCGAATCGGGCGATCGCCACTCTGCTGAATGCTCCCCAGCACCACCTGATTCGCAAACCCATGGTGGTGTTTCTGGCGGAGGAGGATCGGCGGACTTTTGGCAAGATGCTCGCTAAGCTACCCCAGGCCAGCGAGATGGGAACCTGGGAGATGAAGCTCGCCCCCCTTCAGGGGGAACCCATTGCGGTGGAAATGCAGATGGCGATCGCACGCGATGGATCGGGCGAGGTTGCTTCGCTTCAGATTGCGGTATTCGACCGCAGCCAAACCCAGCCGCAGGTTACCCCGTCTGTTCTGCCCCAGGTACCGGAAGCAGAGCGTCTGACAGCGGTACCGCCTACCCTGCCACCCTCCCTCGACGGTCTTCAGGTGCTGTTTGTAGACGATGAGGCTGACGCCCGCGAGTTCGTCACGGCAGTTTTGGAGGCCCAGGGCATTCGCGTCACCGCCGTAGACAGCGCAGCGGCAGCCCTGGCCGCCATCGAGCAGCACCGCCCCGATGTTCTGGTGAGCGACATTCGCATGGCCGACCAGGATGGCTATGCCCTGATTCGTCGGGTGCGCGAGCTGGAGGCCCAGCAGGGGTGGCACGTCCCAGCGGCGGCACTGACGGCATATTTAGACGAAAGCCGGGAAAAAGCCCTCACCGCTGGCTTTGAGGCCCATTTGCACAAGCTGGCCCAGCCCAGTGAGCTGGTTAAGCTGGTGAGCCAGCTATCAGGTCGCAGTGACAGTTAAGAAGCATCACGAAGGTAAGATGGAAAAATACCTGCGAAAGTCGAGGTAGGGTATGGCCACTAAGGAAGAGCAACTCCTGCAATGCTGGCGAGAACTGTCCCCTGAAGCTCAGGAGCGGGTGTTGCAACTCGCTCAGTCCTTAAAACCAGAGCCTGAGTTTATGCCCCAAACGCCCCTCGGCAAGAAGCTTTGGGAAATTCGTCAGCGGATTGTTAAATCAGGCGTCCCTTTGTTGAGTGACGAAGAACTCGAACAGGAAATTGCAGAACGTCGGGGTGGCTGGCAAGAAACAGAATAGATGATTCGGACATTTGTCGATTCTAGTGTGTTGATTGCGGCAGCTCGTGCCAGAACGGCCCGCTCACTTGTGGCTCTCAGCGTTTTGAATGAGCGCGATCGCGAATTTGCCTCAAGCGTTTTCGTTCGGCTTGAAACTCTTCCTAAAGCCATTTATTACCAACAGCAAGCTGAAGCAGAGTTCTATGAATCCTTTTTTGAAGATGCTAACCTTTGGGCAACAGATCTTGAGCAAATCGTTCAAACTGGAAACCGCATCGCTCGTAACTATGGTCTAGCCGCGATGGATGCTCTTCATATCGCTGCTGCTCTCTCAGTCGAGGCTGAGGAACTGATCACCACTGAAAAATCCACAAAACCTATGCACCGGGCCACAGAGATCCAAATTGTTTCAATTTTCGACTAATGAAGCCCATGCCCCGCCCCCAGCCTGGAGACGTGACTCTCGACGATGTGCTGATTACCGAGGAGCTGTCCCGGCGGCCTGCCCGTGAGCCGAACTGGCGGGCGGAGAATGAAGCATTGCGATCGCTCACCCGCACCCTCGTCCACGACCCGGAGGTGATGCTGCAAAGCCTGGTGGACTTTGCGTTGAAGCTGTGCGACGGCGGCCCTGCCACTGCCGGGGTCAGCCTGGTGGAAAAGCATCCCAATAGGGAGGATGTCTTTCGCTGGGTGGTGCTGTCGGGCACGCTGGCGAGTCAGGTAGGGGGTTGCACCCCGCGCAATTTTAGCCCCTGCGGCGTCTGTCTGGCGCAGGGGACTCCGGTGCTGTTTTCCCATCCAGAGCGGTATTTCACCTATTTTCAAGACGCCAATACGCCTATGGTGGAGGGGCTGGTGCTGCCGCTGATGGCTGAAGGGCAGACTCTTGGCACCATCTGGATCATCTCTCACGATGAGCAGCGACGGTTTGATGGCGAAGACGTGCGGCTGATAACGGGGTTAGCAGAATTCACCGCTGCGGCGCTACTGCGAAACCAGCAGCAAGCGCAGCACGCCTTGGCCGAGAGTGAGCGCAACTTTCGGGCGATCGCCAACATCGTTCCCGACCTGCTCTGGCACAGCGACCCCGATGGCTCGACCAACTGGTATAGCGATCGCTGGCTGGACTACACCGGACAGACCTTTGAGCAGGCGATTGACTGGGGCTGGACGGGCGTGATTCACCCCGATGACCGGGAGGCTTTGGCACGGCACTATCGCGAAGCCGTCGCTGAGAACCGCCCATTGCAACAGGAGCACCGCATTCGTCGCCACGATGGGGAATATCGCTGGTTCCTGATCCGGGCGGAGCCTCTGCGCGATGAGCAAGGGCGCACCCTTCGCATGTACGGTGCCGCGACCGACATCCACGAACAGCGGGTGGCCCTGCAACGGCTCCGGGAATCTGAAAGGCGTTTGCTGGCAGTGGCGGAGAACTTGCCGGGTGGGGCCGCGTTCATTGTCGATCGTGACCTCCGCTATCAGTTGGCGGCGGGAGAAGCCCTGGCCATTGCCGGGTTTGAGCCGGAGCAGCTGGTGGGGCGCACAATTTTTGAGGTGCTGCCGCCCGAACTCGCTGCCAGCTACGAGCCGATGTATCGCAGCGCCCTGGCAGGACAATCGTTTGAGCATGAGCATCAGACCCATAACCGCTGGTATATCTCCCGAGGAACGCCGCTGCGGACGGAGGATGGAGACATTTATGCAGCGCTGGCGGTCTCCTACGACATTACCGAACGCAAACAAGCTGAAGCCACCCTGCGCCAGAGCGAAGAACAGTTGCTCCGAGCGGCTGAACGAGATGCCTTTCGGCTCAAGCTGTCGGATGCGCTGCGCTCCCTGGCCGACCCGGATGACATTGAGGAGACCGTCACCCAGGCCGCTATGGAGCACTTTGGGGCAGACCGCTGTTACTACTGCGAAATTGAGAATGGCGAAGCCATCATTCGGCGGGATGCCGCCCGTGACGGGTTGCCCTCGGTGGCGGGGGTGTATCCCCTGAGCAGCTTTGCCATCTTGCAGGCGGTGATCGAGGCAGGTCATCCCTTTGTGGTTCGCGATGTGCGGACGACCGACACCGTAGACGAAGACCTGCGGCAGATTTGCCTCCAGCTCCAGGTGATTTCCTATATCAACGTGCCCGTGATTAAACACGGCAAGCCGGTTGGCACCCTGTGTCTGGTGCAGAGCACCCCCCGCGACTGGACTGATTTGGAAGTCGAACTGGCGATCGAAACCGCCGATCGTACCTGGGCCGCCGTGGAACGTGCCCGTGCCGAAGCAGCTCTGCGGGAAAGTGAGGAGCGGCGGCAGATCGCCCTTGCAGCCGCCCAAATGGGCACCTTTGTGTGGTTCCCTCAGGAAGACCGGGGTGAGCCAGACGCCCGCATGCTGGCCCTGTTTGGCCTGCGCGAAGGCGATGTACTCAACCTGGCCGAAGCGATCGCCACCATGATTCACCCCGGCGATCGCGACCTTTATGCCGCCGCCGTCACCCAGGCCCTTGATCCCAACGGCGACGGCAAACTCTACGCCGAAACTCGCGTCATTCACCCCGATGACTCGCTGCATTGGGTTACTGTCACAGAACGGACGATCTTTGAGGGTCAGCCGCCGCAGCCCGTGCGCATGTATGGCATCGCCGCCGACATCACCGCCCGCAAACAGGCCGAAGCCGATCGCCATCGCCTGATGCAAGAACAGGCCGCCCGCTATGAAGCCGAACAGGCCAGCCGCATGAAAGACGAGTTCCTCTCGATGGTGTCCCACGAACTCCAGTCGCCCCTGGTGGCCATCCTCGGCTGGACTCGTATGATGCGCGCCACCCCCCCCAGCCCCGCACATCTCGCCAAAAAGCTAGAAATCATTGAGCGCAACGCCACCCTTCAGGCCAAGCTGGTGCAGGATCTGCTGGACATTTCCCGGATGACTGCTGACAAGCTGCGCCTCACCCTCTACCCCGTTGACCTGCAAGCCGTGCTAGAAGACGCGATCGCCTCCATTAACCATTTGGCGATCGCCAAGGGGGTTGATTTTAGATTTGTGATTTTAGATTTTGAACTAGAAGCTAACAATCCAAAATCCAAAATCCAAAATCCAAAATTCCCAGTGCTGGCCGATCGCGATCGCCTCCAGCAAGTCTTCTTTAACCTGCTCGTGAATGCCATTAAGTTCACCCCAGAATCGGGTTGCGTTATCGTCGAGCTCTCTGCTTATATTGGAGGTGATCTCTCTGAGGACGCCTACGCTCAGATTCGCGTGATGGATACCGGTATTGGCATCGCTGCTGAATTTTTGCCCCATGTGTTTGACCGCTTCCGGCAGGCCGAAACGTCGGGGTCAGCCGGGGGGCTGGGGCTGGGGCTGGCGATCGCCCGCTACCTGGTAGAGCTGCACCATGGTACGATCGAAGCTACTAGCCAAGGGCCGGGGTGTGGCTCGACCTTCACCGTGAAGCTGCCGCTCAGTCGGTCTGAACCATGATGTTATCCGGCTCCCCTCACGAATTTGAAGCGCTTTTGAACTACCTCAAGCATCACCACGGCTGTGACCTGATGGGCTACAAGCGTTCAACTTTAGTGCGGCGGTTTCACCATCGGATGCGAAGCCTGCCCGTTAAGAGTTATCGAGAGTATTTGCAGTACTTGCAGGCTCATCCCCAGGAGTACCAGATGCTCCTGAACGATGTTTTCATCAACGTCACCGGGTTCTTCCGGGACACCGAGCCATGGGTTTATCTTGGTACTGACATCATTCCCCAAATTCTCAGTCGCAAGCAGCCCGATGAACAGATTCGCGTTTGGACTGCAGGCTGTGCCACAGGTCAGGAAACCTATAGCCTTCTCATACTGTTAGCAGAGATGCTGGGTCTGGAAGCCTGCGCCAACCGAGTCCAGTGCTATGCCACCGATGTGGATGAAGACGTGCTGATGCAGGCAAGAGATGGAATTTACAGCGATCGCACAGTTATCAATATCCCACCAGATTGGCTGGAGAAGTACTTTCAGCCTACCGACGAGCAAGGGTATCAAATCCATGCCATGCTGCGCTGCATTACTGTCTTTGCCCATCACGACCTGGCCCATAATGCTCCCATATCAAAGATTGATTTGCTGGTCTGTCGCAATGTCTTGATGTATTTTGATCCAAAGACCCAGGCAACAATTCTAACCCGCTTTCACTTTGCCCTCAAAGACACCGGCTTTCTTCTCCTGGGTAAAGCAGAAATGCCGCACCATCATCGGCAAATTTTCACACCCGTTAATTTACAGTATCGAATCTATGCCAAAGGGCAACCCCTCGAACTGAAAGATTATCTATCCATTGCCCCCAAATCCCGCAACCCCCAAACCCCTGATGTCCCCTCTCCCCTGCATTACTTTTGGCAAACAGCCTTTGAAATGAATCCTGTTGCCCAACTCGCCATCAGCCGGGAAGGAGACCTCATTGCTGCCAATGAGCGGGCAACTGATTTATTTGCCCTGACCTTTGAAGACTTTCATCGCCCCTTTCGCAGTTTGGAGCTAGAAAAGCTGCTGGCTTCCCAGGTTGGCATTGACCAGTTCTACAGCGATCGCCGTCCAGTAACC
>JAYKGU010000044.1:0-12254 GCA_035285585.1 Synechococcales cyanobacterium | reverse complement strand
TAGATCAACTTGGAAAAATCGAAAATTCTTTTGAGCCACAAGCTGAGCAAGCCGATCCTTTTTAAGTTGAACGTTGTAATAGTCGTTCAAGTTATCGATCCCGATGACAACCTCTCCCTGCCTCAACAGTCTTTGCGAAAGGTGAAATCCGATAAAACCTGCGGCTCCGGTAACTAAAACAGTCCTCATCTTAGCTCTTTCCAGTCTTATGAACTAAACCTCTCAATCGCGTAGGGCATCGCTAACCGGTATAACATCCAGGCAAACAGCAAGCCCACAAAACCCACACCGCTAGCTATCCAGAAGCCTATTGGGTCAGAAATGTTTCCAGTTGTGGCCAATTCACGGGTGGTTACTAACAGCGGTGAAACTGGATTAAGTTTTACGAGAAGGCCAAAAAAACCATCTCCCTGAGGTGGGGGGTAGACAACCGGAGTCAAGAATAGCCAGGTGGCGATCGCCAACTGCATCATCCGTTGAAAGTCCTGGTACAAAGCATTCAGAGGTGCCAGCAGCGTCCCTACCGCAATTCCTAAGACAATCAGGTGAATCAGTGCAACTGGAGCAATTAAAATACTCGGCGTTACGGGAATACGAAACCAGAGAAACATGCCGATAATCAACAGCAGTTTGAAGGCGAAGTTAAAAAGCACCTGACCCACCGCTGAAATAATCAGCGCTTCTCGTGAAAAGTGAATCTTCGCCAGCATCATTTTGGCTGCTCCCACTTTCTGCATTGGCAGCATGATGCACTCAGAAAAAGTTTGCCACAACACCATGCTGAACATCACATAGGCAGGGTAAGGGATATCAGTTGCGCCAACATTAATAACTTTTGCATTAGAGGCGAAAGTCAGCCCTGCCGCTGTTACGATAGGTGGAATAAGCGCCCAGGCGATGCCTAAAAACGATTCCCGATACTGGGCGGCAATTTCTCGCTTTGTGAGCTGCCATGCCAGATCCCGTGAGCCAAGCAAGTCTAACCACATGCTGCGAAACAACCGTAGGGGGCGGCGCATCTCACTGGCCGGGGTGTAAACTTGCAGGCCCCGCTGGCGTGAAGGTCGCACGCGACTCTTTGAAGTTCGGGTTGACTGTTGACGCTTAATGCTCATAAGTCCTTTGGCGTAATTGTTTAATAATTCTCAACCTAGTGAAGGGTATCCGTGAAATTTTGGTAAATACTTAGCAGCTTCACTAAAACATCAATAACCAGGTTTTTGAGTACAGCCCTACGGGCTAAGGTTTGAGTGTGGAACCCCCGCGACGCGGGGGTTCCACACCTCTTGAATGCCCTAACGCGAAAGCGTAACGCCATAGAACTGCATTGAACAACGAAGGTTAGAAAGCCGGGGGAGCACCCCGGCGGAGCACTCCCCCGGTTTTCTAACATGAATTTCATTGTACTGACCTACTTACCTGAGTCTTTAGATGCTTTGAAATGTCTACAAAGTTCCCAAAAAACTCTCCCCATTTCTTACTGTCGGCCCTCTAAAAAGTTAATTCTAGAGCTTATCTTACGCATTTTTGGTGTAAGCCATTGCCACCACAGCGACAGCTTTTCTTGATAGGAAAACCTGATCTGCGAAATATTGAAATTATGGGATTTCAGGCGCTCGAACTGCTCACTCAAATAAGCGTAGTTGAGAATGTATTCCCCAGGAGGAGGGGCAACTTTTTTGGAATTAACCCAGGTAATTTCCACGGGAGGCAGCCCCAAGAATTCGAAGACTTTAGCATAAGCCCTTGAATTGTTTGCCAAGATGTCCCGCTCGTAACTCAGATGGTAAACCTGGTGTGTTTTGTTTAGCTTGGCAATTTCACTTTTGATTTTGTGACAAGTACAGGCATATTCTAGAAAATCTTTGAGTGGAATGTTGACTTTGACGTGGTTCTGACTTTTCTTATCAACCCACTTGTGGTACTGCCTGGTTATCTTTGCCCGTAACACCGAGCCATACTGTGCAATCCAGTTTTCCCGTTCCACATAAATAATCTTGAGATTAGTCAGGTACTTCTGGATAGCGTGAATTAAGAGGGAGGCTTCATCCGGCGACCAGAGGGCAACCTTACATCCAGTTGCCAGAGTGTTTTCTGTAGCGTCTATAGCAGTGATCGCATCAAATAAAGCTGGTATTCCTTGTTGCTTTTCTGCCTCGGTCAGGTGGGCATGGCCCGACATGGTGTAAGTTGCTAGCCCTTGATCGAATAGTGGTTTAACTTTTACTTCATCATTTGTAGCAACTACATTTGGGTGACCCTTTAAACAAGTGTGGACGAGGGTTGTTCCACTTCTTCCCATGCCGATCACGATGTATTTTGTGCGGTGCATACGTTCTCCCTTGACTGCTGCATAAAGTTTCTCAAGCTTTTTTGACAGGTCATCGGTGCTGCGGATGCAAACGCCTTATATTCAGTTTGACCCATATTCAGTTTGACCAATCAATTGTTCAAGTCATTGAGCCTAGAAAGCTCCAATGCCCAGCACCACTTTTGGTATGGTTAGCAGCAGAACTTTCAAGTCTTTGGATAGCGTCCATTGCTGCAAGTAGGCCAGGTCGCGGCAGGTTACTGCATATAAGTCTAACTCGTTGGATCGGGCTGAAACCTGCCATGCGCCGGTAATGCCCGGTAATGCATTCAACCGACCCTGCAATTCAGGAGCAATCCGCACGGCGTCATACAAAGCCCAGGGGCGCGGACCCACCAAACTCATCTCCCCATACAGCACATTGATGAGCTGTGGTAATTCATCCAGGCTCAGCTTGCGTAGCCAGCGCCCTACTCTGGTAATGCGGGGATCGTGCTCCAACTTGTGTAAACCCGTTTGCTTACCCATTACCTGATGGTGCTGGGCTTCCGCGTCAGCATACATACTGCGAAACTTGCAAATTCGGAACAACTGTCCCTGATAACCCACTCGCCACTGCCGAAAAAGAATATCTCCGGGGGAATCTAGCCGAACCAGCAGCGCCACCAGTACCATCAATGGACTGAACAGCACCAGTAACAAAGCTGCCACCAGCCAATCTGCGAGCCGCTTTACCCACCAGGATCGGGACTGCTGCAGTTGGGGCAGGTCAGGTGCTGGAGGGACATTCAAATAAACCTGCTTACCGGTGGCCGCTGCGAGATCGGCCCAGGCTTTGAGGGCAAACTCTGCCAGAGTGGGGTCGAGATAGACTTTGCGGACGGGCGATCGCCACAGACATTCCTGCAGCCATTTGGGGTTTTGCAGGGCAGGAACCACGTCTTTTACCACCTCGGGAGAAGCCGTCACAATCAACGCATCTTGCTCCCACTTCAAGACACAGTTGGCAAAAGAAGACGGCAGGGCATTATCAACAGACGGCAGTTGAAAGACCGTTGGGGTTTTCAGTAGAATCGTTGTCATCGTCATAGTTCCAGCAAATTGAGCTACAGCAAACAAACTTAGAGCTTGTGGTTCTTTTAGAATTCTCAAGACATTGACTTGCGGTAGAAACCCCTCAACTGAGGGTATTATGCTGCACCTAATTCACTTTGACTCTGAGTCGTACGGAAGAAGACGGGCGATCGCCCTATTCAGTGCCAGTTCAAATATGCACCAAAGTCCTGGGAAGTCGCTCCCCGTTTGGGTCTTTGGAACCTCCTAAGACCACTGTGGCACGTGTAGCGAGGTTACCCCTGCTTCCATAGATTGAGCCGCCATATCCAGCCCTGCCTGGTTTGACTGAGAAAAATCGGGGCTGAATTGCCGCGTTCTTTCAATCAAGGGCTGCAATACATCTGGTGATACACCCGGTAATTCCCCCTGTAAAAGTGGTATGGAGATCACCCCGGCCCCCAGAGACGACATGGCCAGGATTCGCTTCCAACTTCCTGCACCCCGCAAGACCAGTTGGGCCATATCCCAAACCTTTTGCTCCTGGTCAGGGGCCGCGATGGCGCTGTCGGCATGGTGTACCCCGTCCTGGCGGCTCCCCCCCCGATACCGGTTAGCGACCACGCCCACCATATTCACCTTGCTCAAAACGCCCATGGCCTGGGTCAGGTCGGCCTGGGTGATGCGGTCGAGCCGACTCACCATCACCCCTCCCTTGCAGAGAGACGCAAGCTGCAGCGCATCCGCCGAACCTAGAATGACAGGGGTATCTAAAATTACCAGGTCATAGTTGGTTTCGGCATAGGCCAGCAGTTGTACCAGCAGGCGCGAGCTTAGCAGACGCAGGGGATCGTCAGGAATTGGCCCCGCAGGCAGCACATGAATGTTCGAACCGGCCAGCGACAGAGGAATTGGGTTAAACCGCGACTGACCTTTGAGCAGGGTAGAAAGGCCGCGCGCATTAGAGATACCCAACTGTTCGTGGATCGATGGGTGGCGCAGGTCGGTGTCGATGAGCAGAACTCGCTGATGCGATCGCGCCGCACTCAGGGCCAGCCCAATGGCCAGTGTGGTCTTCCCCTCTCCTGCCAGAGCCGAAGTGATCATGAGCGACGACAGGGTCTGGGTGCTTGTCAGTTGAATGGTTTTGTAGATTAAATCAACCGCATCCCGGAAAGGTTGGTAGTGTACCAGAGAAAACACATTGGCGGGCGATCGCCCCTGGGTCATGGGCAAGACCCGCGCCTCGCTGGCAGGCATTTCTGGAATGACCCCCAGCAGGGGTAGGGCAGCCTGTTTTTTCAGCTCCTCTGAAGTGCGAACGACCTTGTCAATGGCCTCTCGTCCAAATGCCAGCGCGCCCCCGACAAATACTCCTGCCACCAGACCTAGCAGTATATTTTGTACTGGCTGAGGCGAGATTTTTCGGCCAAATTTCGGTGCTTCAACCACATCCCAGTTAAAGCCTCCCTGGGCAAGCTCGTTACTCAGCTCCTGACGAATGGTGAGCAATTGCTCCAGCGATAGCTGCTGCGTCTCGATTTCGGGTTGAATGCGGTCAAACTCAGCAATCAGACTGGGAAATTCATTAAGCTGGGTCTGTAGCTGCTGCTCGGCCAGGGCCAGTCCCTCCCGGCGGGCTGCCAAACTTTGCAGCTCAACTTCCGCCTCCACAAGATCACTCACCAGGCTCAAATCAATGCTACCCATTTGCCCTTCAGTGAGCAGATCGCTCTCGTCCAGGCTAATCTGCGGCGGCACCTCCCCCAACACCCGTGCCACTTCCTGCTGAACGAGCGCCACCTGGCCCTGCCGCTTGCTCATCAGATCCTGTACGCCAGGATCGGCCTCAGCATAAAGGGCAAGGCGTTCTTCAAGGGCGATCTCAGTTTCCTGAAGGGCATTGAGAAGCGCCTGGTAGCGGGACGACTGGCTCAACCGTGACGTGATCAGCGCCCCTTGCGGATCCTCCGCCAACTGCTCCTGGAGAGCCAAATACCGGGCGCTGGTATCCCGATACTCGTTTTCAACCTCGATCTGATCTCGCTGAACATCTTTAAGCGTGGAGGCAAGCTGCAGCCCCTGCCCCTGGGGATCGATCAGGTTTTCAGATTCACGAAACCGCTTAAGCTCCTGGCGAGACCTTTCGAGGGCGGCCTGCACCTCCCCAATCTGTTGATTGACCAACGCCAGACCCTGCTCAATACTCTCTTCCTGTTGCTCTTCGTTATACTTGAGGTAAACTTGTCCCAGGGTTTCCAAAAAAGCCTGGGCGATCGCCGGATCGTAGTCGGTAAACTCGGCTTCAAAGATTCGCGTCTCAACATCGCCTTCGGACAACTGCGACAGACTTAAATTTGCCCGAAATAGGTTAACACAATGTGCCTGTGACCGAGCTTTACTGCAGAGGTCGGGGTATTCGACTAGCATCTGCTCTACGGTTTGTTCAATGAACCCCTGACTACGCATCAGGTTGAGCTGGGTGACGTAGTCTGTCTGGGAAAGGGCGCTCTGGTTGTCTTGCTCCCCTGTAATGTCAACCCTCTGCCGGTAGTTCGGCTCCACGAGCAACTGCATGGAACTTTCGTAGAGCGCCTCACCGTAAATCGTTAGTAGAATAGCAGTGCCCAGCGATACCGCAATGGCCCCCCCAAACCAGGTGATCCGCCGAACTAGGATGTTCAGGAGTTGGCCGTACCCCATTTCGGGTTCATCTACGGTGTGGAGGTCTTGTGTTGTCAACATGCCTTGACTGTCCAGTTTGCTTTGGTAGTTGGTCTATTCAAGCTACACGGATCGTCGTGCAGGGTCTGATTGCTAACGATCTTTCTGTTTTTACAGAAATCTTCGATAATATCCGTAACTTTTCGGAAGAAGACCTCCTCACTAAAGTGCTGAAGGACGTGCTCGCGAATTTGGGCATAGTCCCAGTCAATGGTGTTGGCCCGCAGGAGCGCCTGATGCAGTGCCTCGGGTGACTGGCGGTGGAAGAAGACGCCCGTTTTGTCGGGAATTTGAGTATCTAACACGCCACCCGCACCGTAGCAAATCACGGGCGTACCGCTGACGTTCGCTTCAATGGGTACCAGTCCATAGTCTTCCAGGGCTGTCACAATCACCGCCTTAGCCCGCGACATCAGATGCTTGCGCTCATCGTCACTGACATGACCGAGGAAGGAAATGTTGGGCAGGGCTTTGGCTTCTAGATTTTCCCGTTCTGGGCCGTCACCGGTAATCAGCAGGGGCCATCCCAACCAGTTGAAGGCTTCTACCACCACATCAATGCGCTTGTAGCCCAGCAGCCGCGACGACACCAGGTAGAAGTCATCCTTCTGCTCAGAGTATTTGAACTTGCCGGTATCAATGGGGTAGTTCACGGTAATGGCCGGTCTGCCGTAGATTTGCTGAATTCGCTCGGCTACCGTAGTTGAATTGGCAATGTACAGATCTGGATTTTGGGCGTAGTTGAAATCAACTTGCTTAAGCTTTTGAAAGATTGGCTGAAGAATTGGCAGCAATGCTTTATAGTCTTTGTATTGGTCGATGTAGGTGCGGGTATCCCAAAGAAAGCGGGTGATGTTGTGGCAGAAGCAGATGTGATGGGCATCGGGCCGCTTTCTAACGGCCTTGGCAAAGCTGGTGGTACTGCTGATAATTAGATCGTATTGCTGCAGATCGAGTTCTTTGAAAGCTGAAAAATAGAAGGGTGCCAGCAACCGAAAGTACTGGGTTGCGCCCGGTATGGATTGGAGCTTGGTGGTGTGGATGGGGCGATCGCGAATGTCAATCGTGGTCTTTGGATTATACAGCGAAGTGTAGATATCCGCGTCTGGAAAGTGCTTGCAAAGGAGTTCAAAGACTCGCTCCGCACCACCTCTTTGAGTTAAATAATCGTGAACCAGAGCAACCTTCATAGTTTTACCTTGTCTACAAAAGTAATGGTTGTGTTAATCAAACCTGAATATGCAGCAGCCTGATCGGTATGCCGTTTTTGCCCCCTGCAACGGTTGGGTGCAGAAATTTTGCGTCTTACGTCTTTCCCAACCTCCCTTCAGTCATCAGGAGATCTTCCTGTAGAGGATAAATGGGTAGCGGGTAATGAGATTGCTCCTTGTGCTGAGTAATACCTGCTCGACGGTTCCGATTCCTGAAAGGGCAATCTGGATTTGCTCAGGGGCAAAACGAAGGTGGGGTAGATCTTTTCAAGCCGTTAAAAACGTTGTGAAGCATAGTAAGGCTATTTCCTTTCGTAGGAGCTAAAATTACTGAAGGGATGGTAGTTGCACCTGCGAAAGATTGAGCCGCATTTTGTAACGGCTAGCACCACTGAGCGGATCACCCTGCCTGCGTTATAGAGATTACCAGAGAGACGAACCGGATTGAAGTCTCGGCCCGATTGCCTAATGAGACGAAATCAACCAATAGGTGGTTTCCGTAGAATCAACAAGGCAATATCAGAAAAGGCATATTTAGCGAACAATAACTGTAATTACGTTTGCGTATATGCCGATCATTACGAATTAGTGAGAGAATGTCAAGAACAATTCTAGCGAAAGGCCCTGATTTTCACGCCCTTATCAACCTTTGGACAATTTATACTTCAGCCAAAATAGTGCGATAAAGGGCAAAAAGCCTTTTTATCAAAAGGTTTTCGCAACACAGGCACAAGGATTAATGGGCTTTTCAGGATAGTTACTGGGTGCTTTTTTAACCGGCAGTCCCTGGGAGATTCCGCTTCTTTACCTGTGAAAAAACTGTAAAAAATTTGAGAACCTGCCAGGGTGCGATGGATTGTTTCAAACGCTACAATTCTCCCTAAGTAGCTGGTTATAAAAGCAGGTGGGGCGCGCCCCCCACCATCGCTTCGTTTATGGCTGCCTACTTACTGGCCAGAGGCAGACAGAGCCTCTAAACCATTAAAAGCCCAGTCCAAATAGGCGCAGGATACTGAAAATACCGCTGACCGGGGCGACCACCGAGCTAACCGTATCGCCAATACGAGCCAACCCCGAGCGGCGCACCACCACCGTATCGTTGGGTCTTAAAGGCGGGTTGAGGTTTTCATTAGCACCTGCCTCAAAATCGATATCGATGGTGCGTCGAGAGACGGTGCCGTTAGGATTCAGACGAATCAGATCAACCGAGCGGATTCTGGCCCGGTTGTTAAACCCGCCCGCCGCCAGAATGGCCTGGTTGAGGGGCGTATTGGGCGGCACCTGGATGGCTCCAGGGGCATCCACTTCCCCTACTACATTGACGGTGATGTCGTCCGGGGAGAAGCTGGCGCTGGCCAGTTCGGTGACCTCGTCGGGGTTGAGGGCCACTGCCTCAGGGACAATGATGCGATCGCCATCCTGCAGCAACAGATCCTCATCCAGGTTCCCATCCTGCAGCAGTTCCCAGAGGTTAATCGAAATCACTTCTCGATTGGAGGGTACGGTTGCTCCGATCTCCCCCAGCAGCAGCGGACTTAAGGTACGGGCATTGGACGAAGGCGGCAGGCGGCGCTGCACCTCAATCCGCCGAATATCTGCTGACTGGGTGATGCCCCCGGCCAGCTCAATTACCTGGGTCAGGGTTGGCAGCCCCGATGATGACGAATCGGAGTCGTTATCATTCCCCAACCCGATGCGGTAGGATCCAGGCCGACTCACCTCACCGGCGATCGCAATCTGCAAAGGCCGCCGTCGCAGTATGCTCAGGGTAACCCGAGGGCGGCGCACATAGGGGGTGAGCTGACCTTCAATCTGGGCAGAAGCCTGTTGCAGGGACAGGCCCTCGACCGGCACGTTCCCAATGATGGGCAGGTTGAGAATGCCCCCTGCCAGCACCTGAAACTCACCGCTGTAGTCGGGAATGTTGAAGACATCCACCCGCACCACATCGCCAACTCCCAACAGGTAGTTACCCGCTGCCGCAGCGCTACTGCCAGAGTTCTCATTCACCCAGGGGCTTTCGGCGTCCGGTGGAAATAAATTATCCGGGCCAAGGTATTGGGCCTGGGCAGGGCTGCAGTAAAACAAACCTCCCAGGGCAAGGGTCAATGCGCCCAGGGCCAATGTTTTTGTTTTTTTCAAGGGAGCATCTTCCCACAAAAGACTTTCTTTGCAAATTTCTCGCTGCATCGGCTATACCTTTCTATGAACGTGGATTCTCATCCATTCCCCCTTTCAGGAATGGCGGTAGGGATCGGGACATGGCTATCCGCATCAGAGATCCCAGGGTTTGAAAGATCGGTTCAGTGAGGCGCACCCGTTTCAGCTTACAGAGTCTTCACAAAGCCCTCGGGAAATTACGGAAAGACGCCAAAAGGCTATACGCTGTGGATTTCAGCACTTGGAGCCTGGACGCACATAATTTTTTCTGATAATTGGCTTTCCTGATCCTCTCCCCTGGTTTGAGTAGAGTCGAGTAATCAACGAACTTCGCCTAATGTCCGAGTTCGGTTTGTCACGCGCACCTACTTATCACGGCTTTTACAGTGAAGAATCGTCATTGGCTAGATTTTGCAGAATATGTGTCTCTGGTCGGCATTGGTGCCGGAACGGTCATGTCCGTTTTGTCGAAGCAGTTTCTCTACGCCTCGACGCCCCTCTCCTTCGCCATGCTGGTTGGTTTTGCCAATCGACGGCGCATTGAGTCTGCTCAAGAGCAAAAGCAAATTACGGCCCAGGCCGAGCTGAAGCAAAATCTTACCAAAGATATTGAGCTGCTCAATCAGCATCTGCAGACCCTGCCCTCCCCCGAAATGATTGGGGACGTGCGCAAGTCGATTCTCCGCCACAACCGGGAAGAAATGAAGCGGCTGGCGGTGCAGGTCAACAGCATGCAAGAGGAGGTGGTCAAACATCTCAAGGTGCTGGAAGGGCAAAACCTGGGATCGGTCAGAGACGATATTCGCAATCTAGAAAACTCCTATTCAGAGCTGTATAGTGGGCTGGCAAACCTGCGGGCGCACCTCAACCAGTTGGCCAACTCCAGCCGGGTCGATGAGGTGGAAAAGGCGATCGCCCAGGTAGCCAACGAATCAAAGCAGATCCAAACCACGCTGCAAACTGTGTCTGACCAGACCAAGCCCTCCCTGGCCTACTTGCAGGAGCAGGTCAACTACCTGAGTCGGCAGATGAAAGCGCTGCCACCCCCGGTGGATGCCAGCTCCATCAAGCGGGAACTGGCGGAATTGGTAAGCGTAGTTGCCGAGCTGGTGCCCAAGCGGGATTTGAACTCGGTGGTCTCCGATGTGCGGGCACTGCAGCAGCAGCAAGACTCCCACACCCAGGCCGACACCCTGCTGAAGCGGCAAATTCAAGACATTCAGCAGCGCCTCCAGGCCGTCCCCGACGTGCCCCAGTTCCGTGCTCAAATTGAAGAGATGCTGGAGCGAGAGCTGCGGGCCATCAACCAGCAGTTGCGCACCCTGCCCAGCTCTAACCAGTTTCAGGCCCAGATGCGGGTCACCCTGCAGCAAGAGCTGGATACCCTCAACCAGCAGCTTCAGACCCAGCCCCATCGGCCCTATGAGCTGATCTTCGATCTCCACAGTGACGCCCCGACGCGGGGGGCGATCGCGGGCAGTCGGCAGGTCCTTGAAGAAGCCCTAGATACGGTTCAACAGCGGCTTATTCTCGTCTACCCCTGGTCAAAGGGCAGCGAATTTGACCGCTCCCTGACGGCCAAGCTGGAAGCCCTGCTCAAGCGCAACTGCCAGTTAGATGTGGGCTGGTGCCACCTCACGCCGCCCCAGAGCGATCGCTACCTGAGCGTCATCAACCGCCGCTGGGCCATCAATCCCCTAGGCCAGCAGGCGCTGCAAGCCACCCTGAAGCTGTTGCTCAATTTAAAGCGCCAGTATCCCCAGCAATTCCGGTTCAAAGTACTGGGCACCGTGGAAAACTTCCTGGTGGCTGACAACCAGATGGCGGTGCTGGGCATTGAAAATCGGCTGAAAGTCGCCACCCTGTTTGATGACCTGGAACTCAAGCTGCGCACCACGGATGGGGCGGTGATCCGCCAGCTCACCCAGCGGTTTGACCACCCCGCCCTCGCAGACGACAATCTGGAAGCCTTCTGGAACCGGGCAGTCACCCAGTATGACCTGGGCGATCGCACCAGTTCCCTCACTGACCTGGATCGGATCATTGCCGCCAACCCCATGGATGCGGCAGCCTACAACATGCGCGGGGTGATTCACTACGACCGGCAGGATCCGGCGGGGGCGATCGCCGACTTTAGCCGCGCCATTGAAATCGACCCCAACCGGGGAGACGCCTTCTGCAACCGGGGCTTTATCCACTCAGAGCTGGGGGATCAGTACGGGGCGATCGCGGACTTTAGCCTGGCCCTGGAAGCCAATCCCACGTCGGTGATCGCCTACTTCTATCGGGGGCTGGCCTGCCAGAAGCTGCACGACCATGATGGGGCGATCGCGGACTACAGCCAGGCCCTCCAGTACAGCCCTGACTCGGCGGTGGTGCTTTATCACCGGGGCATGGCTTACCAGACGGTGCAAAACTTTGAAGGGGCGATCGAGGATTTGGAGCAGGCCGCCAGTCAATTCCGCGATGCGGGCAACTCAACCAATGTGCGTCGGGCCATGCAGCAGTTAGCCCTGGCGATGGAAAAGGCCGCCGAAGCAGAGATGGCCGCCTTCTCGGAGGCGGAAGTCGATGCAGACGAGGCGGCATCTCCGGCCACTGTCCCGGATATTGTCCCAGATACGCTCCCAGATACTGTCCCAGATACGCTCCCAGATACTGTCCCAGATGCTGCCTTTGCTGCCTCCAGTGCTCCCCTGGATGAGGTGTCTGAGGAAGCCTCTCCTGCCGCCTCAGCAGTGACGCCCACACCAACCGAGGCTTTCTCTACGGAGGGGGTAGATATGGTGGATGTG
>JAYKGU010000043.1:0-14467 GCA_035285585.1 Synechococcales cyanobacterium | reverse complement strand
GGTGCTCCCGTCGCTGCTGGCGTTCGAGCCACAAGCCTGGGGGTTGCCGCCCTTCTGACCTGGGCCGCCGCCCTTCTGGACATTTGTCCCTACCGTCGTGGACATTGGGCGATCGCCCCAGCACGACAAATCGCGGAGGTAGTCTCAGCCATCGCCAGAGTGCTCCAGATACCCTGGATCAATGTGCTGACCAGGTTCAGCCGAAGCGCTCAAGCCTTAGATGCGGGAAATGGAGTCTAATACGATTAGCAAGGGCACAATTGGTTCCATTAAACTTACGATTTTCCACAATTGGCTGCTTGCAGTTGATTTCACGTGATTGATTGTTTTGCTCACGATCTACCAACCTAGTTTTTCGCAACCATCCAATCCCGTCATGCTGATACCCGAAATCATTTCAGAATCTGCATTACAGCCTTTCAAGGTCTATCAGGAAGGCCAAATCTTGCAGGCCATTCTGTATCGCTTCACCGTTTATCGACTGGCTAGTCGCTTTGGAGCTTACCGTCGCAGCGAAGCTTTTGAGCTGGCGTGGCGATTTTCTGAAGAAGGTTACCCCACGCTGGTCAGTATGAAGGCGGAACTTGGCCAATCCATCTACTCAGTTTGGGTGGACATCCGTCATACCCTGGCCCACAGCCCCTGTAATCTACCGCCAACAGCCGATTTTGCCCTAATGAATTGAGCCAGCCTAGGCATCCAGCTCAGGCGATTTCCTGGAATGTATTAGGGCAGGGAATTCCCTGCCCCTACTGCAGGTCGGATAGTTACAGGTTGTTTAATTCACGATCCTAAGTCGCCTTGGGGAAGTAGTGGCGCATCACTGCTTCGTAGGCTTCATTGACCCGTTGTGCCAGTTCCGTACTTCCCCCAGAATCGGGGTGGGCTGTCTTCATCGCCTGTCGATAGGCACGCTTGATGCTTTCAATAGTAATCGGCGTGAACGGCCCCAGGTTTAGAATGGCCTGATAGTCCTGCAGCGTCGTTCCCTGAGGGAAAGGGGAGGGAGGGGACTGGTGGGAATCTGTCGAGCGCGATGGGCCAGACTGCGATGAGCCAGACTGCGGCCCCGCGGCCTCTGGTCGGACAATGCGCTGAAGGGCGGCGATCGCCTCGGGTTCCCAACCAAAGAGCTGAAAAATCGGGTGATTGACCTGCGCCAGCCGCTGCCACAGCCGCTGAAGTTCGGGAAGCCAGGAATGGGAAGGGTTATAGGCAATCTGCCAGAGGGCTTCATAGGGCTGGTAACCCCCCAACTGGTAAAGGTAGTAGGGTTCACCCGTGTCGCCATCCAGATGCCGTCCAAACTGCTGCAGGATGTCGGCTCCCTCGTCACCGATGCCGCCGACGCCGTGGATCAGGCGATAGAGATCGGCCAGGGTAGGCGACAGTTCCCGTGCCCAGTCAAGCTCACAGAGGACAATCCAATCGGGGGGCAGATGGAGTGGAGTAGCGGCATTGGCTTCACGGTAGCTGGAGCTGTACCGTTCGTAATCCCCCACAGTGCCCCAGTGCTCGTGGATGTAGCTGCGCCATTCCTCAGGCGTTTGGGGCAACACGACGGCATCCGTAGCACCCAGATCTAGAGCCTGCACCTCTGCCGTGAGATCTGTGAGCTGATGGTGCAGGGCATCAATTTGCTGATGGAGGGGCTGGAGTTGCTGCCGTATTTGGGCACTCACCCGCTGGGCAAGGGTCTCCGTTTGCCGATCCACCGATGCAGCGAGCTGCTGCTGAATTTGCTGATTAATTTGTTGACCGATTTGCTGGCTTAGCTGCTGACTGTAGAGGGACAAAGCCTGGGCGATCGCCGACTCGGTGCGATTGGCGTGAAGCTCTAGAATTTGCGCCAGAGAGTTGAGTAGCTGAGAGGTGGGGCGATCGCCATTTCCGCCTGGATCGACGGGTTGAAGCACCGCCTGAGGCTCTAAATGGGCAATTGATTGGGCAATTGATTGGGCAACTGATTGAGTGACCGAGTGCGTAACGGACTGGTTAACCGCCTGGGCCACTGCCTGGGCAATGGCCTGAACGGACTGAGCCGTCCAGTGCTGCAGCCCTGCCTCCAGGGATTGTTGCTGCACTGCGAGCTGGTCAAGCCGCTGAGCATTCATCTTCAGGGCGGCCAAAAGTTCCTCCCTGGGCGGCAGATGGAGCGCCGAAATCGTGGCATCAGTTTTCGATTGGGGAACCGCAGAAGTATCGGAGATATCAGTGGGGTGGGGCTTGGTGTAGAGAAAGCGATCGCCCCCCTCTGGGGTATAGATTAATAAATCTGCCTCTGGGGTCAACTCACCAGAGTGGAACAGGAGCACAATGCTACCAGGGGCGTACTGGACTCGGCCCTCCAGCCAACCGGCTATCAGCGGCTGACAGACATCGGCCAGACAAAATTCACCCTGGGTGCGCACCACTCGACAGCCCGCTTTGGTGAGCCGCAGAAATCGTTCAGAGAGATAAAGGATCGCGTCCTCGACGCAGTCGGCGGTCAGGGTAATCTTGGCCTTGAGAGACTTGGACGACATGGCACGACCAGAAGCAGGACGACTCGCGACGCAGGACACCACCCAGCCACAATCACCGTGGTTGAACCCTGGAAACCAGCATTCAGGTTGGCATTTGATATCAAAGAGTGTCGGGGTGCGATCGCCTAAGATCGTCCTAGCAGTTGAGAGTCAGCCGGAGCATTGGGGGAAATCTGCCGACAGCCCTGCAGTCCCAGCCCTGGGTTCTCTCGGTAGGCTCCTTCTGGCACCCACACCTGTACGGTGCGATCGCTGCCCACCCAATAGAGGTATTCCACATCTGGACTATAGCGTAGACCGACCCGCAAATTTGAGTAATCATCCTCACAGATTTCAAACCCAAAGCGCACCACAATTTGCGCAACCAGACATTCTGGCGTGTCTGCCTCTTCCCCAGACCAGTCACGCTCCTGCCAGAATTTCTCTAAAAACTGGTTTAGAATAGGCAGAACCTTAGCAGGGGTTCCGTTCCTGCTGGCATAGATAATAGCGGGATTATCCTCAACGAGGATGTGGCAGGAGATAGCCATTTGTGCGGACTCCAAACGCGAGAAAATACAGTCACCCTAACCCTACCAAACCGATTAGGAGTTGTGTCTCGTGAACGCGGCTGAACAGGCGAAAAGCTTAGACAGTGCCAGTAAAATTGCGGCGGTGGTCAACCACTTTAAGGCCGAATTTCCCGATGCCCGAGCTGATCTCAAACCCTGGGCCAATGATCAAGATACGCGAGATCTGGTCGATCCCGACTCCATTGACATCGGATTTCACCTGCCGGGATACAGTCGGCGTTTCCAGAGCCGCAGTCTGCTGGTACAGATCCGTTTCTACACCGACCCCATCAGTCAAACTGAGCGAGTCATCGGCACTGAGGTTGCCGGGTTCGACCATCGGGGTAAACAGTGGCAGCTATCCACCATCGGCAGTTGGCGCGTGGAAGGCATGTCTGCTCCGGAGCCAGAAATTCAAGAAAAACTAAAGAGCTTTTGCCGCAGGGTCTTTGAGTTGTTTAATGGAACCCGGAGCGACCTGGCCTCGTAAAACGTCTTCAACAACTGCTCAAACCATTCAACCCATGACTTTATCATCTGAACCGGCAGACGCCAGCCCGTTTGGCCCTGGCTTTTGGGCCACATTCTTGTACTACTTCACCAGTATGGCACTCCTGTCTACCCTGCTCGCCGCAAAAGGGTTGGGGCTAGGCGTTTCTACGGGCATTCCCCAGCAACTTGGCCTGGTGGCTGGGCTAATGGCAGGGGGGCTGGGCGGCTATTTCAATCGAACGACGGCGATCGCCCTCCCCATTTCAAATCAAAAAACATTTCTCAAGACGCTTAACGAAGCCCTGGAAGCAATGGGATACTACCCCAATCCTGAGCTGGACTGGGAAGAGGGGGTGCGGGTCTATGAGCGATCGCCCCTCCGTAAGGTATTCTCAGGGCGGGTTTATGTACAGCTTGAGGCCCAACGGGCGATCGTGGCCAGTCGGGCCATGCATATCCGGAGCCTGAAACGACGGTTGGGGTAAGACCTCACCTACGATCCGGTCAGGGCATTGGCGAATTAGGAATCAGGGGATCAAAGGGAAACCATGCGAACTATCTGGCAGACCATTCAAGGGGTAACGGGAGGCGTGTCTCGCTTCATTCGCTGGCTGGGGCAGGATTCCCCCGCTGACTCTGTTGATCCATCCGGGCCTGGGGAGCGCACAGAACCGCCGCCGTTCCGCCCCGAGTCTCCCAGTCGCTTATCCGCCGGAGCTGATTTATCGGAGTCCCCACCACCGGAACCCTTACCGCCCGGATCAACACCATCGGAGCCAGCACCGTTTGAGCCACGGTCTGCGATCCCTCTGGCCGATGAACCGCTGACCAGCCCATCAGACCAGGGCGATCGCCCCGAAGTCGTGCCCCTTCCAGCGGCGGCAGATTCTCCTGCGGTCGCCCCCCTCGACGCCAATCCCATCATGAGTGCCGTCCCACCATCGGCCCGGCAGGTGCTCTACGTTACCGAAGACACCATTTTCAAGCTGCGCCCCCAGCAGTCCATCGAGCTGAGCACCAGCGAACAGTATGCCGTCAAGGCTGGCACGGCATACGATCTACAGTCCTACGCCTACGCCGATATCACAGGCGATTTCAACGGCCACATTAAAGTCGCCCTTAAACGAGACTCTCTGCGCGGCCTCAATACCTGGTTTGTCTATAGCGCCCATGCCCAGGTAGAAATTGACGGCCAGGTGGTCTACCCCCAAGAAGATCAGGAGGCTATTCCCATCGTACGGGTCACCCAGGACACGTTGTTCAAGCGGCGTCCGCTCCAGTCGTCAGCCCTGCCCGATGCGGAAAAATACGCCGTCTCCAGAGGCCAGAGCTTTGCCCTCCATTCCTACGCCTACACCGATTCCCAGGGCAACTTTGCCAGCCATATCAAAATTGCCCTGCGCTATCCCCAGGATTTCATCCGGGGCGTGAATACCTGGTTTGTTTACGATGGCCACGCCTACATTGAATACGACGGTGATATCGTTTACCCGCCAGAAGACCCCAACCTGCCCACCCTGCTCATTACCCAGGACACGCTGTTCAAGCGGCGTCCCCTGCAGTCGTCGAGTTTGCCCCCCGAAGAGCTGTTTCGGGTATCCAAGGGCAGCGTGTGGAAACTCAGCTCCTATGCCCATCGCAACGCCCAGGGGGCAGATTTCAACAAGCATGTAAAGTTTGCCCTGCGCTACGAGCGCGATGAGATCAACGGCTTCAACACCTGGTATGTGTACGAGGGCCATGCCCAGGTGCGGGTGGGCGATCGCGTCGTCTATCCTCTCCCCCGCCCAACGACGCCTCCACCGCCCCCCACCCCTTCCTACAGCGGCATTCCCTTCCGGCTTCCGGGCAACGTCAGCACCTTCTACACCGATCAGCCGATCATCCCAGGGGGCAACTTCACCTGGGGGGAAGCCACCAAAAACGCCAGCCGCATCCCCGATACGGTGGCGATTGTGGACAATATTATTGGTCTGGCGCGGGAGCTACAGCGGGCGCGAAATCAGATTGGCCGACCGTTTCAGGTCAATTCCTGGTATCGCCCCCCCGCCATCAACGCCGCCGTAGGAGGAGCCTCCCGCAGCTATCACCTCACAGGGCGGGCCGCCGACCTGGAGGTGGCAGGCTATAGCGGGCGGCAGGTGGCCAACGAGGTTTTCTCCTGGTGGCCGGGGGGCATTGGCCTCTACAGCCACCTGCCCAACGTCGTTCACCTGGACACCGGCCCCCGCCGCACCTGGGGCTTTTAGGATCGTGGATTTAATAGGGTGAAAAGTAACTACTCAGGCTGCCCTCATCCCCTAGCCCCTTTTCCCTGGGGAGAAGGGGAATCGGATTGAAGTCCCTCTCCCTTGGGAGAGGGATTTAGGGTGAGGGCAGCCTGAGCAGTTACGAAAATCCTGGGATGGGGGTATAGAATTTCATACCCCTGAGCAAACGACCTACCGTCTCAGGCTTAGCTCTGGTTCTCGGCTCCGCGAGACGCCCGTGGGCAGGGACTCGGCCAGGGCATAGTCGGGGATGCAGTTGAGGGCCATGAAGTCGCGGTAGTAGCGCATCTGGCGATCGCTCTCGTCCGTATTCCAGCCACAGTAGCGCTCCAGCACCTGGGTAACCGTGGGCAGCAGGTGCAGGCCGTAATTGCCCTGCATCGCCAGGCTGGTGCGGCGGCGCAGGATGTCTACCAGGGTACGGGCGTATTCGGCCTGGACAGCGTAGACGATCTGGGCCTTGATGTCGGGCAGGGAGGGGGCGATCGCCTCCACCAGGTCAGGAGCATCATCGGTCAGTTTGAGAATCTCCACCGCCTTTGCCCCATACATGTCGAAAAGATGCTCCAGGGACGCCATTGGTACGCGGGACTGATAATCCTGCATGGTTTGCCGCCGCAGGGCGTCGTGGGGCAGGCTGGCTCCCGGTAAGCCCTGATGATCGGTAGCGCAGGGGGGGGCGGTGGTGCCCCGCTTCTGAAAGACCAAATTCACCATTTCCTCACCTACTTGACGATAGGTGGTGATTTTGCCGCCGATCAGGGAAATGAGGTTATGCGCCCCTTCCGGCGTGTGGTCGTAGAGGATGTGGCTGCGGGTGATGCTGCCCGCTTTCTTTCCTTCGGCATAGGGTAGGGGGCGCACGCCGGAGAAGGTGAAAATCACGTCCTCCCGCTGGAGCTGGGCCGAGGGGATGATGCTATTGGTTTCCGTAATCAGGTAGTCGATTTCGTCGTTGTCGGCTTTGATGTTGTCCAGACTGCCGCTGTACTTCAGGTCTGTCGTACCGATCAGCACCTGGTTGTTCAAGAACGGCACGATGAAGAAGGGGCGACCGTCCGACTTGGCCTCGACGTACAGGGCTGAATCCTTGGGTGCGCCAGGGAAACGATTCACAATAATGTGGCTCCCCTTGGTGCCGCCAATCTTCCTGGTTTTGCTGATGGGAGCTGCTTCTCCGTCCCGACGTCCCCTGGCCAGCACCTCATCGACCCAGGGGCCAGCGGTGTTCACCACGACGGTTTTCTCGGTGCCGCGAATCTGAAATTCTTCCCCCGAAAGAGTATCGCGACAGGTGACGGCGGTGATGCGATCGCCCTGCCGCACCAAATCCGTAACGGTGGTGTAGTTGAGCACCGTCGCCCCCGCCGCCTCGGCGGCCCGAATAGTTTCCAGGGCCAGCCGTTCCGCATACTCTACCTGAGCGTCGTAGTACTGGGCCGCGCCGCTGAGATCCTCCGGGTCCAGGTGGCGGAAAAGCTGGGCAAACTTTTGTCGCGACAGCATGCGATGCATGGGCAGGGTTTTGTCGAAGCTGAGCAGGTCATACAGCACCATGCCCGCCTGAATTTTCCAGTAGGGGCGGGAGCGATCGCGATAGATGGGAATCGTTAGCAGCAGGGGCTTCACCAGGTGGGGCGCGGTGCGCAGCAGCACTTCCCGCTCCCGCAGGGACTCCCGCACCAGAGCCACCTCAAAATACTCCAGGTAGCGCAGCCCACCGTGGATCAGACGGGTAGACCAGCTGGTGGTGCCGCCACAGAAGTCGCCCTTTTCAATCAAAATAGTCTTCAAACCGCGCAGGGCCGCATCTCGCGCCACCCCGGCCCCATTAATGCCACCGCCCACGACAATCAGGTCGTAGGTCTGGTTTTGAAAAGTTTGGCTATTGTATTTCAACATCTATAGTTCACGCCGATAACGTTTACAGGATTGCGTTAATCACCAATGGGTGCGCACCGCTCGTGCTCACAGTCACCGCGCCTACAGCAAAAATGCCGATCACCAACGCGCATTGCATCGCTCGTTTGAACGAGCTGCTCATTCATTGAAATCTTTTCGCGAACTCCAAATAAAGGGCGATCGCAATTCCCTGACCACAGTATAGATGGAATAAATTCGGGTTTCAAAGTGCCGAAATTCGTGGCTCACTTCTACACCCTAACCTACTTTTTTCGGCAAATCTATTGGGTTCAGATCCGCCTGTGTCAACTATCCACCGAAGGTTTTTAGCGGAGTTGATATGTTCAATCTCCCCATTTTCATAGGTTTGACCAACCTGTCACCCCTCAATCATTCGTGGCCGCATTGCTGAAATGAAGCGTTATTTTACAGCCAATATTTATGCGAATTTAACGAATGAAAAGGGTCAGTCAAATGGGCAAAATGGGTATCCACCTGAATCGAGAAATTCTGGTTGACCAGGAGTGGCAGCATCCAGGCTTCGCCCTGAAGCCCAGCCTGAAGGGAGTCAGAATTCACGTCTAATGCGAATTAGGAACCGGATGCCCTGTAGCGCAAGCATCCTGCTTGCTGGCATCGTCACACCGCAAGCTGGAAGCCCGCGCTACGCAAGGATTTGAGATAACTCACATCAGGCGTAATTCAGGAAAATGCTGGTTCCTGGCTCCTGAATTCTATCTTTGCCCGCCCGGAGAAGGCAGTTTCACAGATGATTTAATTCCGGTTCCTAAGCTGGAGCGATCGCCCCCTTCAGGCTCCGGCAAAAGGTTTCGATGGACTGTAGCCCCTCCTTGGGTGCGCCTTCGGCCAGCCGCTTCACAAAAGCGCTGCCCACAATCACCGCATCTGCGCCCCACTCCATCACCTGGCGGGCCTGACTGGGTTGAGAAATGCCAAACCCCACGCCGATGGGCTTATCGGTGACGCTGTGCAGCTCCATGAGCAAACTCTGCACCCGGCCCTCTACGGCGGAACGCATCCCCGTGACCCCGGTGACGCTGACCAGGTAAATGAACCCCTGGGACTGTTGGGCGATCGCCAGAATTCGCTCCTTCGAACTCGTGGGCGCAACCAGCAGCGTTACCTCGATGCCCCAATTGGCAGCCGATGCCAGCATGAGGGATGTTTCCTCCAGGGGCAAATCCGGCACCACCAGCCCCTTGACCCCCGCCTCAGAGATGGCCTGGAAGAAGACATCAACCCCCCGATTCAAAATGGGGTTGCAGTAGGTAAACAGAATAATGGGAGCCTGCAGCGTAGGGCTGACCTCCTTCACCAGGGACAGTACCTGCTCCAGCCGGGTGCCCCGCTGCAGGGAACGGGTAGCCGCCGCCTGAATCACCGGCCCATCCGCCAGCGGATCGGAGTAGGGAACCCCCAGTTCGATCACGTCAGCACCGCTACGATCCAGTAGCTGCAGCGCCGCCGCCGTGGTCTCCAGGTCTGGGTCGCCCGCTGTGATGTAGGGAATTAGGGCACACTGGCCGCGATCGCGTAAGGCGTCTATCCGTGCCGAAACTGAAATCATGCGCTTCTAACGCTCCTGCTCAATGGATTGCTGCCGCTCAGCCTGCTCCCGGTCAGCCTGCTCCAGTTCAGCCTGCAGCTTGGCAAGTTCTTCCGGGGTCATTTCGTCCAACCGCTTTTGTAGAACCGCGTCCTCATAGTCGCGAAGCTGCTGGCTGTAGGTCATTTGCCCCGTCACGGCTCGAAACAGGTAAGTGAGCAGCCAACCCACCAGCCCGCCTACGAAAATAACCTGGCTCCAGATGCCAGCACTGACGGCGTCCAGGCCACCAACCTGAAGCAGCAGGTAGATTAGCCCACCTGCCACAAAAATCCCGACGCCAATGCCTAAAACATCAATCCGCCGCATTGACGCTCCACTCTATTGTCAATCGTTCTGTGATAGCCACCCTGCGCCTACGACCCCTGGCGCTGGGGTCGGAAGTTGATGAATGGACTGAGCAGCAGCAGCCCTGGGAAGAAGAAAAAGACCGCAAAATACATCAGCAGGCGCTCAACCGAGCTAGCCACGTACCAGCGACTCTTCAGATAGAACACGGTGATCAGCGGCAAGACCAGCAGATAGGCTCCTGCCAAGCCAACATAAAGCGCGACGACCAGAGCTGCGGTTGGAGTAATTGAAATATCCATCGGTAAACCCAGAGCGGTGGTTATCTCTAGCATTTTTGCATTTATCGCTCCCTATGGTAACGCTTTCCGGGATCGAATTTCCGGGATCTATCCCGCCTCTCTCTCTGACGTCAACAAATGGCAAACAAGCAGCCTGAGATGGAAGATTTTCCCGGTTTCGGGCGGGAAATGTCCCGGCGCTTCAATTTGGCATTACAATAGAACACTCTACTCAGTGCCGCACGGCCACATTGAGGGAGGGCTTCAGTTTTCAAAGGCTCTCCGGACATTTGGCTGATTTAGCACGCCAGGGGGCATGGCGGAATGGTAGACGCTACGGACTTAGGAAACTGAGCCTTGATGGAGAAATCTGTCAAGTGACGGCTCTCAAATTCAGGGAAACCTAAATCTGTTCCGGGTCGATTCCTCGGTCAGACATGGCAATCCTGAGCCAAGCCGAATCTGTTTGTGGGTTCGGAAGGTGCAGAGGCCCGACGGGAGCTACCCTAACGTGAAGCCGAGGGTAAAGGGAGGGTCCAATCCTCGAACGCCTCAAAGCACAGGTTGAGGTTGAGGCAGCAGCGAAAGCTGCAGGAGGATGAAAATCCGTTGACCCCAAAGGTCGTGAGGGTTCAAGTCCCTCTGCCCCCATTTTCTTTACTTCTTGTAATACATAAAGCCGCTGGGTTCCAACGGGCGATCGCCCTCTTACCACACGATTCCTAAACCGACAAATGATCTTGATGAATTTATTAAAATTCCGTTAAGGTTAATAATATTTGCTAAATCTCGGCAAAAAATTCTTTATATTTCTAGACTAAAAATTAAGAGGGGTGTGGCCCTCTTTCTCTACCGGTAAGATCATCACAGGTGTTTATTCTTCCAGATGAGAGGTGTGATGTTCTGAGACAGAGTTGTAGGGTCGTAGGGTCAAAGCTTCGCTAATTGCTGGTATGGCCTCCGTACAAGCGAGGGTAGTGATCCCAAAAGATCACCAGGCTCCGTGGGGTTGGTTCTAACCAACGGTAAGTAGGTAGCCATAAGTAAACAATGCTAGCGGGGCGCACCCCACCAGAGCGTTGTTTATGGCCATGTACTTAACCGGAAAACCCAGGGCAACGACTGTTGAGTATTACGGAATGCAGCAGCAGATTCTCCGGGAAAGCAATTCTGGGAATTCTGTTTAGGCGTACCTGTAACAACCGTTGTAACCCGCCTACTGGCGGGTGTATTTCGACAATTTCAGTAGATTTCCATCACCATTGGAACGCTGAATCCGGGGCTGCATTTCAAGTTGAATCATGTCATCGAAGATTGCCCAGCGCCATCTGGGGTTCTGCAAAGCTAGTGATTGTGAGCACTGCAATGATTGGGGATAGAACAACAGGTCAATACCAGACAAGTTCGGCAGCTCGTGAGAGCCGCTACCTGCGCCAGCAGCGCGATATTCCAAAAGCTCAGCAGACGATTTACAATCACCTACTGGCGATTGTAAAAACCTGGCCCCCTGAGGATGTGCTGGAGGAATTTCGTCATCTCTTCATTCACCACGTCAACACATCCAGCTCTGCGCTTCTACCAGCGTTATACGAAATTGTTCTGGCTAATCGGGAAGAAGAATTTAAAAATACGCTAAAGCGCTCCTGCTACATTCTGATAAACAACTGGGACATCACCCGCAACCATCAATCCATTCGTAAACTCATCCAGGTTTTTGCCGATCCGGTGGTGACGCGCATGACGCCATCTCCCACCCTGAAACGGCTGCGGGGGTGGCTGCAAAACTTTATTGACAGCAGCGATTTTCGTGAATTGCGGCTGTTTGCTGCCAGGTATGAAGAGTTTGAAAAGGTTCACTGGAGCGAACGCTATACGTCCTACCTTCTCGTCCCCCAATACATCAACCTGCAAAACTCTGCCGAGCAGCGGGAAGCCGCACGAGCCTTGTCCCAAAACCTCAAAGAGCGGTTTAAGATTGACCTTGCCTTTTACACGGCCCTGTCAGAATCGACCCGAAACAAGAGCGATCGCGGCCAGAAAAACCCAACGATTTTAGGTCACGAAAGCCTTAATCTAATCAAGCGCATTGTGGCCCGCCGTGGTCCCTTTAGCTATGAGAATCTCGCCCACATATTCATTAATCAAACCCGTGGACTAAACTACCGGCAGTTCAAAGACTGTCTGAAAGATTACCTGATTTACTCGTTGGAAAAAAACGCTTGCGTGGAGATTCTCAACACCCAGCTTTCCAATAAGCTCATTGAGCTTTACCAAAGCCACGAAGATAAAACGATCAACGACGCGCTGTTGCTGCGCACCTCAAATCGAGTAATCGAGTACCTCACGACCGAAGACCACGAGACCCCGTCCTCGCTGTTTCTGCTGCTGATGTCCCAGGGAACGCCTCTCACGCTGGTCATTGTGCTCCTCAAGCTCGTGCTGATTTGCCGCCATGTGCGCACCCACCTGGAGGCCCGGGTGGCCGACTTGATTCAGTATTACGAAAAGTTCGACGAGGCCGATTGCCGCTGGGTGATTAGCTTTTTTGAAATTTTTAACATCACCATGACCATCCACGCGGAAAACATTGAGTACACGCTGGTTAGCATGAACCGTGGTGGTGCAGACGAACCGGCCTCAGAGGCCGGACGCCCTCTGAGCAGCTATCGAATCTTTTCCCAGGCGAAGTTGAGGGAGCGGCTCCCTCCTGAAGCCGAACCCGATCTCTCCCTCATTGCCCAGCACCTGGCAGATGATGAGGATTTTGGCGATCGCTTCACCGAAATCGACGCCAACCACCCTTAAGAGCCGGTTTGTCCCGCATTAAGCCAGTCCCCTGAAATCAGGACAGGGTTTGATAATTCACGATGCGGGCAAACCCCTCAGGGTCAAGGCTGGCACCGCCCACCAGAGCACCATCAATTTCAGGCTGGGCCATAATCTCGTCTATATTGCCGGGCTTCACCGAGCCGCCATACTGAATTGGCACATCGCTGTACTTGAGCTGGCTTCTAATCAAGCCGATCACCCGATTGGCTTCCTTCGCTTCGCAGGTGTCGCCAGTGCCAATGGCCCAGATAGGTTCGTAGGCGATAATCAACCGCCCCTGATCAACCCCCGGCAAATCGTGCGACAGTTGGCTGGTGATCAACGCCTCTGTTTCTCTCCGGTCGCGCTGCTCTTTAGTCTCCCCCACACAGAGGATGGGAACCAGCCCATGATTCTGGGCTGCTTTGAGTCGCAGATTTACCGTTTCATCGGTTTCGCCAAAATATTGCCGCCGCTCGCTGTGGCCCACCACCACGTAGCGAACCCCCAGCTCCCGCAGCATTTCCCCAGAAATTTCGCCCGTATAGGCTCCAGACATTTCCCAGTGCACATTTTGAGCACCCAACTTAACTCGACTGCCGTGTAAGTTCTTTGACAGAGCAGGGAGTGACGTAAAAGGAGCACAGAGAATCGTTTCCCGATCATCGGGCGTTTCGTCTAGATGAGCCAGAAACCCTTTCAAGAAGTCCAACGCTTCTGATTGGGTCTTATTCATCTTCCAGTTACCAGCAATAACAATCTTTCGCACGGGCCTGAACTTCGCGTAAGGGTCAACACATTACAAAGGCATCCTATAGTCTAGAGCGTTTTGGCAACAAGAAAAAACAATTCATCAGCGAAATGGCATGATGGAGGCGGGCGATCGCAGCGAGAAGCAACATGCGGGTGATTCTTCAACGCGTCCGGGCCTCCCACGTCACCATCGACGGCCAGTGCGTGGGCCAAATTGGCCGGGGGCTAACCCTCCTGGTGGGCATTGCCCATGGGGATACGGAGGCCGAACTGGCGTGGATGGCCCGCAAATGTCTGGACTTACGCGTGTTTCCCAGCGAGGGGGGCGATCGCTTCGATGCCTCGGTACAGGAAATTGGCGGCGAGCTTCTGGTGGTGAGCCAGTTCACCCTCTATGGCGACTGCCGCAAGGGCCGCCGACCTTCTTTTGACCAGGCGGCGTCCCCCAATGAGGCTGAAAAACTGTACAACCGTTTTGTAGACCTTCTGCGCCAGAGCCAACTGCGGGTTGAGACGGGTCAGTTTGGTGCAATGATGCAGGTCTATATCGAAAACGATGGGCCAGTGACCCTCTTGCTAGAGCAAAATTACGGGTGATTTGGGGCGATCGCTTAAAACAAACGCCCGGATAGGATCCCCGTCCGGATGTATTTACGGATATAAAAAATTCTGAACCCGCTTGAGCCATTTTTCGGTTGACGGTTTGGGGCCAATTCCATAACGTTAAATTATGTTAAAGAAACCTAACGGTTCAGCACTATTCAGTGAGTAGGATCTGGTCAATCTGTGATGCCGTCTTGGTGCCTGGGGACAGTGCGTTCACCCCAATGTTCTCAACACGCTTGGTTCTCTCAGTACTCCAGATATTAAGGATGAGGTCGTGTCAAATCTAGCCTCTAAACCAATTGTCTTCTGCGATTTTGACGGTCCCATCGTCGATGTGTCTGATCGCTACTACAGCACCTACCGT
>JAYKGU010000042.1:0-4109 GCA_035285585.1 Synechococcales cyanobacterium | reverse complement strand
TCGAGCTTCTTAATCAAGAATGGCGTTATGGCGATCGCCCATTTTGAGCTAAACAATTAGTTTTGCATAAGCATTAGTTCATAACGTATAAGCATTATTTGACATTGCTCATACGTTATGGGTAAAGCCTCAAGCCGTAGCAACTATGGCTTAAGCGTTAGAGAGCGTTTACAAACACTCTCTAAGACCGCCTTTCCGTCCAGCAGCGGCGGCACATGCGGCACATAAAACCAATCAGGCGCTTCCGCCCCCTGCTCCGGTAGGTCGGTCAGCCGCCAGTAGATGCCGCGATCCTGACCAATGGCATACTACCCATCGGGATGCAGGGCATCGAGCACAGGGCGAATTGAATCCGTCAGCAGCAGACTCTGAGGATGCTCCTGAAAGTTTTTGCCTCCGGCACGCTTCGCGAACACGAATGTACCATCTGTTTCCGGCAACTGCGTGTGGTCCGGAAGGCTAAGGGCGGGTTGAGATGGGGCAGTTTGCATAGCAACGCTCCGCAAACGTCAGGTGACTTGATTTTAGCCTATGGAAGTCAAGAAGGCGTTCAAAGGGTCTAAGTCGGGAGTTTTAGCGAAGGTTGATTGCACCTATTCAGCAGCAAAGACCGAGTGCCCATGCAAAGACTCTAGCAAGCTTTTGGAATGTCAAAACCCCTGACGGAGTTTGCAGATAGCTCCAGGGGCGAGGCAATAAACTTTTAAATGCGAATCCTTCTCATTTGACGACAGTATGTAGTAAGCTATTCATAGCTTGTTGAGCATGCTTGTCAATAAGCCCGACCAACCGTTTTAGCTTTCTAGCGATAAGGAGATTTCCGGGAAAGACCATACCGCCCGTAGGGTGCTGTATAGCCCAAGGGCATGGCTATCGCTAAAGCGAAGCGTAACGCACCGTGGGCTGGTAACTTCATTTCAAGAAATCACCTAACTTCGGTTCGTGGCGCAGCTGGCGCTATCGGGCCTCTCGTTTCAGTTCTCTCCTATAAATCAGTTCTCTCCTATAAAAGAGTCATGGCAAAAATTGGACTATTCTACGGTTCGACCACGGGTAAAACAGCAGATGTGGCAGAGCAGATCCAGGCCGCACTGGGCGGAGACGCAGTCGTTGACCTCCACGACGTCAGCAATAAGAGCGCTGCCGATCTAGCGGAATACAGCCATCTCATCATCGGTTGTCCCACCTGGAATATCGGTGAGCTACAGGATGACTGGGATGCGATTATTGACGACCTTGATGACATCGACTTTAGCGGCAAAGTGGTAGCGTACTTTGGCACTGGCGATCAGATTGGCTACGCCGACAATTTCCAGGATGCAATGGGTATCTTGGAAGAAAAGATTTCGAGTCTGGGTGGCAAAACCGTAGGCTACTGGCCTGCTGATGGCTATGAACATACGGCATCACAAGCTTTGCGAGACGGGAAGTTTTGCGGCCTGGCTCTAGACGACGATAACGAATCTGACAAAACAGCCGAGCGCATCCGAGCCTGGTGCGCACAAATCAAGTCAGATATGGGGCTTTAATTCTGTTTCCTTGGTGGTGAAGCGTACTGGCGGTCGGCTTTCTAAAGTAAGCAAAGCTGACTGCCAGTTTCTTATGGGCTATGGGCCGCAGTCAACCGAGACATCAGCTCTCAACATAAGTTAACCTTCCCGCTATTGAGAATTATTCTGACCTGTGTTGAAATCGTTTTATTGAAAAGGAACGTCAATAAGTCCCGCGATGGATTCCGCGCATAGAGATATTCCTTTTCAAAGCATTTTAGAGAAAGGACAAAAGAGAAAGGACAAATACTTTATGCAAACATACGACCAGACTGAGGTGACCTATGACTGGTGGGCGGGTAATGCTCGCTTTACCGAGATGTCGGGGTTATTTATCGCCGCCCACGTGGCTCAGGCGGCTCTGACAACCCTCTGGGCCGGTTCCCTCACCCTGTTTGAACTGTCCTGGTTTGACCCTAGCCTACCCATGGGAGAACAGGGCCTCATCCTGCTGCCCCATCTGGCCACCTTGGGCTTTGGCGTAGGTGATGGCGGGCAAATCGTTGATACCTATCTCTACTTTGTGATTGGAGCCATTCACCTGATCTCTTCAGCGGTTCTGGGAGCGGGCGCACTCTTTCATGCATTCAAAGCCCCTGCCAATCTCAAGGATGCGAAAGGGCAAGCCCGCAAGTTCCACTTTGAGTGGACAGATCCGGCTCAGTTGGGGCTGATTTTGGGCCATCACTTGCTCTTCCTGGGGGCTGGTGCCCTGCTGCTGGTGGCCAAGGCGACGATTTGGGGCGGCCTTTATGATGCCACAACTCACACCGTGCATACCGTTCAGCCGACGCTCGATCCTCTGACCATCTACAGCTATCAAATTAACTTTGCCAACATTACCAGCCTTGAAGATCTGGTAGGTGGGCATGTCTATGTGGGCGTGCTGCTGATTGCGGGAGGCATCTGGCACATTCTGGTGCCGCCTCTAAAGTGGGCTAAAAACGTCCTGATCTTTTCAGGAGAGGCGATTTTGTCCTATTCCCTGGGGGGCATTGCCCTGGCGGGGTTTGTTGCGGCCTACTTCTGTGCAGTGAACACCCTGGCCTACCCGCCAGAGTTTTATGGGCCACCGCTGGCGGTCAAGCTGGGCGTGACGCCTTACTTTGCCGATACGGTGAGTCTGCCCCTGGGTGCTCATACCTCGCGCTGCTGGCTAGCCAATGCCCACTTCTTCCTGGCTTTCTTCTTCCTGCAAGGTCATCTGTGGCATGCCCTGCGCGCCCTTGGGTTTGACTTTCGTCGGGTTGAGCGAGCGCTATCAATGACCGAATCATAAGTTTAGTTGTCAACCTCTCCTCTCGGTTGCAGAAGCCTGGAGCTTCAGGCTCTGGGCTTTTCTCTTACTCTCTTTGAGGAACTGCTGCGGGCGCTCTGAGGCGGAAACAATAGCGCTCCTGTCCGGGTCGGTGGGTGCGCCCGAACTCTGGTTCATGGCAGGTTGGTTAAGGGCGATCGCCCTCCAGGATTTGCACCGCCGTTAGCTCCAGGTCAGGTAACTGCTGGCTGATGAGGCGATCGCCCCCATGCGTTCTTCAGCCTCGTAGCGATCGCCCTTCGACGGTCGCCCTTTTTTCCAGCTTTTCAGCAAGCTGGTCACTTACGCTCGCAAATACCTTCTTTGACACACTAGCCATTCATACGTTTCTCCTCCGATAGTAGCCCTAATCTGTACAGCTCAGGCTTTTTGCTAATTATGGCTACATATAAGCAACCGTATGCTACTACCGCCTTGGCGTAAACAAATTCTCAATACACACGTATTATAGCTGGGACATAAAATAAACCACTTATTTCGTGGGGCGATCGCTACGCGGACTTGAATCAATACGCAAAATGCTCGCTATAATACCTCAACCAGAAATTGCGTCTAGACAGTAAGCTACTGCTGATACAAAACTCACGGAACAATTGCAGTCACGCGGATCTCAATCCGCATCGTTGGCAGTCCAAGAGCCGCAACTCCTACCTGTGTCCAAATTGGGGCATGGTTGGGCATGTACTGGCGATATAGCCTGACCATCACATCGTTAACCTCTGAGGGCAAGCCGCCAACATGGTAAGAATTGATGTGGACAACATGCTCCCAACCCGCACCAGCAGTCGCCAAAGTTCGCTCTATGTTCTGAAACGCTTGAGCAATCTCGTCTGCCAGTGATTCTGGAATTTGCAGATTGTCATCCCAGCCACCTTGACCGGATGTCTCGACGCGATCGCCAATTTTTACCGCTTGCGAGTAATGCAAGTCAGACACCCCCGGCAAAGCCGGTGGCTTAATGAGTATGACCGCCTCAAAGGCGGGTGTCCTTGCCGGGGGCTTGCCTGTTAGCCTCTAGAACGCACATGTGGACATGATCCGGCATCAGAAAGTTGCTCTGAGTGATTTAATTTCACTCATTCAGTTAGAAGAGTTCGGGATTGATGCTTACCCCTGGTTGGAGGATCAGGGTATCCCAATCACTGAGATTGAAAAGCAACAACTCGAAATTGTTCAATCGCGTCTGGCGAGTGATCCAACCCATTTACTGAACGAAGCGACAATCTGGGCACGCGCAATTT
>JAYKGU010000041.1:0-15833 GCA_035285585.1 Synechococcales cyanobacterium | reverse complement strand
TCGTCCGGGCAGGAAGTCTTTAATGCGTTCCCACTGGTCATCTCGTAAACCGTATCGTCGAGTAGTCATTCGTCCTTTTTGTGTGCATCCGTTCTTCTATTTTAACTAATTGATGACACGCCCTAGCTTTTAGCTATGGGGAGTGTCAAGAATTATCCGCAGATGACGCAGATGACGCAGATGACGCCGGTCGGGTGTACCAGTAGGCCCAGGCAATCAGCACAAACTGAAAGGGGAGGCGGATCGCCTGAAACCACCAACCATCTGGCACTCCGTCAATGTGAATCTGATTAACCGCCATATTGATATTGGCGGGGTAGACGGCAATGAACAGGGCCACCAGTCCCCAGGCGGCAAATCGGCTGATGGAGGGCACCAGCAGCGCCACGCCCAGCCCAATCTCAATCACGCCACTGATATAAACCAGGGCGGCAGGGGCGGGCAAAAATTCCGGCACAATCCGCACAAACGGATCGGGCACAGCGAAGTGAAGAATGCCTGCCACTACCATGCAGACGGCGAGCACCACTCGCAACACTTCTTTATTCTTCTGCGTAGATTTATCTAGATTCCCGTCCATGATTTGCTTGGTACTTTGTTTTGCTATGGGGTTTCTCGCTGGAAAGCGCATCATTGGCCGATATGAGGCACCCAATGGGAGGCTGTTGCTCAGTTATGGCGGTGTGTTGGGCGATCGCCCCCGTACACCGGATCTCTGATTGCTGCGTCTCATGACTAGGTCTTACGACATCTAGACAATAGCCAGGGTAAGCCATCGCCCCATGACTGGCCTCTGCCCATGGCAGAGGATTGGTCAGTCCGTGCTATCTCGGATCTCGCATTAATCTTACCTATGACTTAATTGGCGTATTCGACCTCGTACCTGAAGATTTACGGATGAGGATCAAGTCTTATGAAAAAACACATGAACCTGCTAGCGACCCTGACGCTGCTGGTGTCGCTGGGCGTATTGGGGTCTTCCCAGGCCCGCACCCTGAACAGCAGCGCTTCTTCTTCAAATTCACCCCAGGAAGTGGCCCAACTTCGCATTCGGGTGCCCGGTGCGGATATTGACGAGCCGGACGAAGCCAGCGACGAGTCACCCGCCGAAGGCCCAGCAGCAGCGGCTGAATTCACGGGCTTCTCAGGGGAATTTACCAACTATCTGGATGATTACAACGGCTTTAGGCTCAATGTTCCCGTGGAGTTTGCCCTGAACCAGCAGGGACAGACCACCGACTGGATTGGCCCCATCATCAACGACGGTGCGGTGATGATCTACGTGAACGCGGCTCCCCTGCCGGGGGTTGACCCCCAGACGCTTCAGCAAACCTACCGCCAGCAGTACGAAGCCAATCGCGACTACACTGACGTGGAACCAACCACCGTTCCCTATGGCGATGGCACGGTACCTGCCCTGCGGGTGCGGGAGGCCAACAACCGTCCCGGCAGTCGCGACGAAAAGGCCGCCAATGACCTGCATCGCTGGCACTTGTTTGTTTTTGGTAACCAGCGGGTTTACACCTGGGGCTTCACGGGAATGTATCAGACGTTTCAGGAGAACCACGTCCAGGCCCTCTATGAAGAAGTGGTCAGCTCCGTAGAATTGGTGCCCATTGTCGAGTAGAATCCACTCCTTGGAGGCGCGGCTCCCGTCTGGGGCACGCCGCACTAAAGTGAAGGATTTCTACTCAATGGCCCGCAAGCGTTTGATTATCGAAATGGGGATGGGGGTTGATCAGCATGGACAGGATCCAACCGTCGCCGCCGCCAGAGCTGTCCGTAATGCGATCGCCCATAACGCCCTTCCCGGTATTTGGGAAGTGGCCGGACTCAGCCACCCCGACGAAATGATTGTGGAGGTGCAGGTGGGAGTGCCCTATGCCGATCAGGTGCGGCAGGCGGAGGTCTTGGCGGTGCTGCCCTTTGGTCAAAAATCCCTGCGGCTGGAGCCGGGGGGAATGGTGGTGCAGGGACGGGCCATTCCCCAGCTCAATGACAAAAACGACGACATGATTCTGGCGGTGGCGGCAGTGACGGTATGGGTGGATGTTCCATAGGCAACTCTGCAGCGCCCAGGCACTACTGCCCAAACTCAAGCCGAGCCTGTTCGACCACGTCTGCCGTCACCGCATCCAGCTCGGCTGCCCGTGCCAGGGCCTCAATGCGCTGGCGGGCCTGCGATCGCACAAAAAATGGAATTTTCTTTAGCTTTGCCTCGGCAGCAGGAGTCCAGGGCAGCACATCGGTCAAGTCGGAATGATCCATCACTGGCACCTCATTTCACTCGATTCAAGGACTTTATCTAAACTTTACTTTGGGGGTATCCTCCATTTTAGCTTCCCTGCTCAGGCACAGCTGACTTTGAAAGATTTTGGGGACGCTGGCGACGGCAGTACATCACCAACAGCACAAACAGCCCCGTGCCGGTGACGTACTTCAGGGGGGCGGGCACCAGCGGACTGGGGGAGAAAAACCCCTCAATCACCCCGGCGATCGCCAGCAGCGGCACAATGCCAAACACCAGCTGGGCCGCCTGCCGACCGTAGTAGGCGAGGGCATCAACGCGGCGGTAGCGCCCCGGCAGCAGCATGGCCCTGGCAATCAGTAACCCCGCCCCGCCAGAGAGGAAAATAGCGGGCAGCTCCAACGCCCCGTGGGGAAAGACAAAGGCCCAAAACGGGTAGGCGAGCTGGCCCTGACCTACCAGGGTGGCCACGGTGCCGATGAACAGTCCGTTAATCGCCAAAATGTAAACGGTAAAAATACCCGCCGTGATGCCGCCCGCCACCGCCCGGAAGGACACGCTCAGGTTGTTAATCATAATATTGCTGGAGGCCAGTGGCTCCTGGCCCAAAATCGACCCCATCCACAGCTCCTGGCGATCGCGCACCATGGTAATCATTTCGCCAGGCACCAGCAGAGGGATGAAGCTGGGATCGGTCCAGGCAAACCACCAGGCCACCAGGCCACCCGTCAGGAAAATGGCGGTGGCGATCGCCGTGTAGCCCCCCGTGCGCCGCACAATTTCTGGAAACCCCCAACTGATAAAATCCAGGAGCGATCGCCAATCCTGCCGCTGCGACCCCTGATATACCTGGCTGTAGGCGCGTGCCGTCAGCATCTGGAGGTCTTGCACCACTGCTAGCCCCAGTTCGTGGGTGCGGGCACGGGCCAGATCCGCCGATACCGAGCGGTAGAGGCTCGACATTTCGCGAATGTCAGCGGCTGATAGGGATTTTAAGCCACCCTTCTCAATGCGGATTAGTAGGGCGTTGAGGCGCTTCCAACTGGTTTCCCGCCGCGCTATCCAGCGTTGAACATTCATACCCACTCCAGGGAGTTTTTAGCCTTTGGATAGCCCCAAGTTAACCTATGATGTGATGAAGCAAACGATTTGAGTTTGGAGAACTGCCGTGCCCGCTGCCCTTCGCCCCCTCAGCTTAGGCACCCTCCTCAGCGCTGGGGTAACGCTTTACCGATCGCACCTGAAGGCCTACTTTGGCCTATCCGTTAAAGCCCACGCCTGGTTCTTAGGAATGGTCGTGCTGGCTCTGTTCTGGCTGGGGGTGATGGGGAGCTTCATCCCGCTAATTCCTGAGCCGGTTCTACGGTTTCTCGCGTGGCTGGGCGTGGGAGGAATAGCGCTCCTGATCGTTCTCTACGGATTGGCAAAGCTCTTTACTCTGGGGGCGGTAATTGCACGCCACGGATTTGCCGAGTTAATGAGCCAGCCCCAGAGCGTAAAGACCCTGCAAACGAGTCTGAAAACCAGGCTATGGGGATTTCTGGCCATCCAGAGCCTCGTATTAATCATCATGCTGGTTGTCAGTTTGCTGCTGAACATCGGGTTTGCCCTAGTGAATATGTTCCTGTCGCAGCTGGTGCTGGTTTTTGTTGGTGGCCCGGATTCCTCGTGGCTGCTGGTGCTGCTGCAGCTTCTGGTTAATCTGGTAATCTACGCCCTATACTTTTCCGTCTGGGCAAGATTTTTCATTCCCGAACTGTCCTATGCCACCGAACCGGAAACCACGATTCTGCAAACGATTGATCGCAGTTGGAGTCTGACCCAGCGGGCGACCCTCCGTGTTCTGATCGTCATCAGCGTGCTGACCCTCATGACGTTGCCCTTCTACGTGTTGGCGCTCACACCGTCTTTTATGATTTGGGTGACGTTCCTTTCCCGGATGATTGCCTCATTTAATGAGCCAGGAGTTGCGGAGCGGCTGGTACTCGCAGCGGGGGGGGCAGTGCTGCTGGGAGGCGTGATGGTGGGCCTCAGTGGCGTGATCACGATGCCCTTCTGGCAGTCACTAAAAGCCGTTGTTTACTATGATCTGCGGATTCGGCGGGAAGGTATGGGGCTACAGTTGCGCGATCGCCCCTCTTAGTTCTTCGTCCCTCACCCCCTGATGCCCCTATGCACATCCTCAACCGCTATACCCTGAGCACCCCGGAAAACGTCGAGCTGGAGTTTACCCTGGCAGGTATCGGCAACCGGGCGTTTGCGCTGCTGATCGACTATCCCCTCTGGTTTATCACCTGGGCCGGATTTCTGGTGCTGTGGTCGTTTGTCTCTTCCGAAGTGGTCAACCTGGTGGTGCGGGTCACGGGTAATGCTGACACGGTGGAGCTGTGGCTGGCGGCGATCGCCCTGCTGGTGCTCTTCGTGCTGTATGTGGGCTACTTTATCCTGTTCGAAACCCTGTGGCAGGGGCAAACCCCCGGCAAACGGCTGGCCAAAATTCGCGTCATCCGCGCCGATGGGCGTCCCGTGGGCCTCACCCAAGCCACCCTGCGGGCACTCCTGCGTCCGCTGGATGACTTCCCTTTTCTGGGCATCGTGGGGGGATTGTTGATCTTTTTCAGCAAGCGCGAACAGCGACTGGGTGACCTGCTGGCGGGAACCCTGGTAATTATTGAAGAACAGCCCGCCACGCCCACGGCGATTGTCCTGTCGCCTGAGGCTGATGCGCTGGCGATCGAGCTACCCGCGATCGCCAACCTGGAGCAGCTCTTACCCGACGATTTTGCCGTCCTTCGCGACTATCTGCAGTGGCGATCGGGCATGGCCCCCGGTGCCCGCACAGCCCTCTGCCTGGAGCTGGCCCATCAGGCCGCAGCAATTGTTAACCTTGGGGCAGAGGATAAGGCTAAAATGCAGGCAGAAACTCTCCTGGAAGCCCTCTATCTGGCCTATCAGCGGGAGCGATAACCCCATGCGCTTAGATTTAGTTGCTAGACATGCAGACTTCAGAAACTCCGCCCATCAATGATGCTGAAATCGTCACCGTTCGCCCCGATATTGAGGTGATGACCCGCCAGAGGCTCCCTTATTTCATTGGCATTTCAGGGCAAACCGTCGGGGCAACGGGTTTGTCGATGCACCTGGTCGTTATTCCACCGGGTACCACGGCTGCACCTCACTTTCACCAGAGCTTTGAAACCGCCATCTATATTTTGGAAGGGCAGGTAGAGACGCGCTACGGCAAATCCCTGGAGAAGTCCATCATCAATCAGGCTGGGGATTTCCTGTTCATTCCGCCGGGGGTGCCCCACACAGCAACCAATTTAAGCCAAGTCGAACCCGCCCGCGCCATCGTGGCCCGCAACGACCCCAACGAGCAGGAAAATGTCGTCCCCTACCCGGTCTACAGCTCTCCTGGATGAAGCTGGACACCTGCACAATCAGCCAAATGTTTTTCAATTGGGCGATCGCCACCTGATTCGTCTGCTGTCTGCTGGATCGTCAGGTTTGGTAGCCGAAGCTGCGTTGCATCTGATTCAAGGCTGACTGGAATGCGAATTTCGAATTCAGTGCCATACCCGGGCTTAGACCGGCATTCAAGCACGCCATTGTGCATGTCAGTAATGATTTGGTGGCTAATGGTTAACCCCAATCCCTTGCCAGCTCCAACACATTTGGTGGTAAAGAAAGGGTCAAATATGCGTTTTTGAATCTCCGCTGGGATACCTGGTCCGTTGTCAGTAATCGTGATCTGGATCTGTTGAGGACTGATCTGCTGCGTTTGGATGCGAATTTTGGGTTCATCAGGGGCAACTTGCCCCTCTTTTGCCTGGTTAACTGTCGGGTTTTCCTGATAGTAGAGGGCGGATTCTGTGAGTGCATCGATTGCATTCCGTAGGAGATGCATAAAAACCTGATTGAGCTGACTGGCGTAGCACTCAATAATTGGTAGCTCACTGTAATCTTTAACGATGGTAATCGGTCGGCAGGTCTGTTCCTGACGAATTTGGCTTGCTAGCAAAACCAAACTACTTTCAATGCCTTCATGAATATCAACGAACTTGACTTCAGATTCGTCCAGACGGCAAAAGTTCTTTAAGCTATTAACGATATGCTTAATGACCCTCGCGCCCACCTTCATTGAGCTTAACAGGCTGGGAAAGTCTCTTGTGATGAAATCTAAATCCATGCGCTCAAGCTTGGATCGAATCCGAGGACTGGGATTGGCGTATTCGGTACGATAAAGGCTAATTAAGTCGAGCAAATCTCGGATATATTGTCTGGCGTGGTCGATGTTGCTATAGATGTAGTTAACGGGATTGTTAATTTCGTGGGCCACGCCACCCGCCAAATCTCCTAATGCAACCATCTTGGCATTGTGGACTAAGCGGGCCTGGGTTTGTTGAAGGGCCTGTAGCGTTGATTTAAGTGCTGTGTTGGTCTGCTGGTGCTGGGCAGACTCTTGAGACAGCTTTTGCAAATTTAGCCGCAATTCTAGTTGACTGATGACCTGGCGACTCAGCGCTTGTAGGGCAGCCGTTTGTTGGGGCGATAGGTGGCGGGGCTGGGAGTCAATCACGCAGAGTGTGCCCAGGGCAAAGCCATCGGGCGTCACCAGCGGTGACCCAGCATAGAAACGAATTTTAGGGTCGACAGCAACCAGCGGATTTGTGGCAAAACGCTCGTCTTGCGTAGCATCAGGAACGATCAGCACTTCCGATGGCTGCATAATGGCATGGGCGCAGAAGGCATGGTCTCGATGGGTTTCATCCGCAGTCAACCCCACTTTTGACTTAAACCATTGCCGCTCCCGATCCACCAGGCTGATCAGGGCAATGGGCGTTTCGCAGATATGGGCCGCCAGCAGGGTTAAATCGTCGTAGGCAGTTTCAGGGAAGGTATTCAGAACGTTATAGCTGAGCAGTTTGGCAAGCCGCTGCTCTTCGTTGGCTGGTAAAGGTGCTTTCATAGGTATTTTGAACCTGCCCTATTCAACGTACTGACAAAGCCAAAACATCCGTCGAGCCATAGGCATGTCTCCATAGCTGGCCGGGTCTCCGCTTAAAGTGGGACAATCTGACCTATGCATGAACTCAAGGGTAGAGGAATTCCGGAGCCAAGCAGTAACTATCGACAACGCCCAACGGATATAAAAGAGTCTAAAACGCAAAAGCATACCTTTGCCACTGGATAGGAGCGATCGCAAACATTGAATTGTGGACAGAATTGTGGGCAAAAACCTTTATGCGCTGCCACGCAGCAAAGGTGGTGGGGAAACTTTTTCGATCTGGTTCGATCTGGTAAGTAGGTAGTCACAAATAAGCGCAACCATGGCGGGGTGCATCCGTCGCCGGGGGGCACACCCCACTGGCTTCATTTATGACTATTTACTGAGCAGCAATTCAGGGAGCTTCGCACTCTATATTGTATCACCGGAGAAAATGTCTGCACAAGCACCTGTCACAAAAGTAAATTTTTGTTGCGTTAGCAAGGTCTTCTTACGATTCAATCCAGACAGGATACTCAAGAAGTATGAAATCCTCGCGGTGCACGGGTTCTACGCTCAAAGCTTAGCCCATACGGTTATGAATAATTTAACTGAATGGCTTGTCCGCTCCTGTGTTTTAACCTCCCAGGACTTACGCCGTTTGGCATCTGTGCGATCGCTGAGCGCCAACCAACCGCTCAGACCCCCAAAATACCGTACGCAGTGCAAAAGTCCTGCCCATTACATCTCTAATAGCTAAGTAGGTCAGCACAATTAAAGTCATGTTAGAAAACCGGGGGAGCGCCCCAGTTTTCTAATCTTCGTTTTTCAATGCAGTTCTACTTAATCATGCAGAGAAATTGTGAAAACGGCGTGACAAATACTTCGGAGTCCGTCGGGCAAAGGTGTGGCCTTCTCTCTTCCAGGGAGCAAAGAGCAGCACTGGGATAAATAAGTGCTCAAGCACAATCAACTACAGCCTGTGGGGGTGTACACCCTGGCGGGGCACGCACCCCACCATAGCTACGTTTACTTATGACGACCTACTTAACAAGTATTTCCTTCTCCAGATAGATGCTGGAATCGTTCAAGCAGCGCACGTTCCCAATCCCAACGCTGGCTGGAAAAACAATAGACGGGGGCTTCTCCAAGGGAAAAGGGGTAGAGCCTTCCATAAGAGAGACACCGGGTAAGCTACAGAGAAAGACACAGTTCAAAATCTATCTTTAAGCAAGTTTTGCCCTACGGCGGTTCGAGTAAGATTTAGAAACTCAGAAAAATTTCCTAGATATTTGTCTAGGCGGGAATTTAATTATGAAGGAAAATATCAAACCCAATCCTCAGGACGTAACGACTCAGGATGCAGAAATGGCGGCAGAGTCTATGCAGGAAAACCCTAAAGCTGCCCCTGCGATCGACTTTGAAGATGACTATCGACTGGCGCAAAAAATGGCTGGAAATCCTTCCAGTGATGAGGAAATAAGCACGCGTAATTCACCATCCCCCAAGCCTGAGTCCTCCTCAAAATAGGCCAAATTGATTCCTTGTTTGATTTTTTGGATGGACGTTCACAAAGGTATCTATCACTTTTGACGCTCAAGGAGACGCCAATGGCAACGCTTGACATGACCGAGATTCAACAATATTTCCGGGATGTTGACTATCCTACCCATAAGCAAGATTTGTTGGCCCAGGCCCAGGAACTTGGTGCCGATGATGAAACTCTAGAATTGATTGACTCCATGCCTGACCAAGAGTATCAAACACCAGATGAAGTCAGTCAGGCAGTCGAAGCCGCTTTAGCTGAAGGCATTTAGGTAGGTAGGCGGCAAAAAATAAACGAAGCTATCGTCGGGGTGTGTTTCCCGGCAAGGGCCACACTCTGACTGCTTTGTTTATAGCCAGACATTTAACGGCTGGGTAGGGATGGGAGAGATTAGGAATAAGTGGTTGAACAAAATTTCGTGGGTGTGTGCGCCTTGGCGGGGCGCACACACCCACCAGCTGTAATTAATTGTGCTTGAGCATTTAACTTTCATCAAGGAAGCAGGTTTGCAGCATGACTAAGGAGATTTTCAGGAAAAAATTTACCCTCGGTTGAACGGTTGATAGGGACAAATGGCCATTTGCCCCTACGTCGTCCGGTCGGATTATTCTCAAAAATCTCCTAAGTCCATAGGGCTATAGATCCCATCAAACCATTGTTCGCGAAACATCAGTGGTCAGGAACCTTGGTTCCTGACCCTCTCTATAGGGGCAATCCATGTTTTTTTTCTTGGTAGAACCGGTCGCTGAAACGCTGCGCGAACCAGTGACCACCTTTGTGCTGCTGCTGGCAATTGTATTGGTAACACCACCGCTATTTGAGCGACTCAAGCTACCGGGGCTGGTGGGTTTACTGGTTGCTGGAGTCTTGTTTGGTGGTAGTGGGTTGGGCTGGCTCAGTGCCGACTCCGAAGTAATGAATCTATTCTCGGAGATTGGCAAAATCTACCTGATGTTTGTTGCTGGTCTTGAAATTGACCTGGCCCTCTTTCAGAAAACCCGCGATCGCTCCATGGCCTTTGGCTTTCTCACATTCGCCATTCCGCTAATCAGCGGCATTGGCATTGGCCTACTGTTTGACTTTGGTTGGCTGGCGGCGGTTTTGATTGGCTCCCTGCTGGCCTCCCATACGCTGCTGGCCTATCCCATTGTGCAGCGATTGGGGGTTGTGGGTGATGAGGCGGTGACCGTCACCGTAGGGGCCACCATCTTTACAGACATTGGTTCGCTGCTGGTGCTGGCCATCTGCTTGGGGATTAACCAGGGGGATTTCTCAGTCCTGAAGCTGCTGACGCTATTGGGATCGCTGGGATTGTACGCGATCGCCGTCCTGCTAGGTCTCAAGCAGCTGGGCAAGGTTTTCTTTCGCAGAACCGGCAAAGACGAGGGCAACCAGTTTCTTTTTGTGATGCTCTCGGTGTTTCTATGTGCCCTGGGGGCGCAGCTCATTGGTGTGGAAAACATCATTGGGGCTTTCCTCGCAGGGCTTGCCATCAACAGCGTCATTGGTGATGGCCCGGTGAAGGAAAAAACGGAATTCATGGGGAGCGTTTTGTTTATCCCCATCTTTTTCGTGGCGATGGGCTTGCTCCTTGATCTGCAAGCGTTTAACAGTATTTTGTCTTCCATTGAGCTGCCCCTGTTAATCGTCGGTGCTTTGCTCGCCTCCAAGCTGCTGGCCTCTTTGGGAGCACGGCAACTGTTTCACTACAGCTGGCCGCAAACATGGGCCATGTGGTCGCTGTCTATTCCCCAGGTGGCCGCCACTCTGGCTGCAGCCCTGGTGGGATACGAAGCTGAAATTATCAATTCCCAGGTGTTCAACAGCATCATTTTGCTCATGCTGGTGACCGCAATTCTAGGACCGATTGTGACCGCCAGAACAGCAAGGCAGTTGGTGGTGCAGGAGGCGATCGCCGAAACCGCAGTGCTGGACTGGCTGCCCCCACCCAGCGACATTCCCGAATCCTTTGCAGTTGTTGTGCCGATTTACAACCCCAATACTGAACAGTGGCTCATTGAGCTGGCGGCTACCGTCGCCCGCTACAGAAATGGACGAGTGATCCCTCTGGCGGTAGCTCTGGCCCAGCCCCAAATGGATTCCCCTCAACTGGCCCGATCAATTATTCATAGCCGCCAACGGCTAGAAATTGCTCAGACCATCAGTGAGGGACTGGAGGCTACCATCGATCCCAAGCTGAGAATTGAATACAACGTTGCCCAGGCCGTTTGTCATGTGAGTCGAGAAGAAAATGCCAATCTGATTATTCTCGGCATGGGTCAAAAACCGGGGTTAGGCGCACGACTGTTTACTAATATCCAGGATGAAGTGCTGTGGGCGGCTCACTGTCCCGTGGTGGTGGCCCGGCTGTTAGACTCTCCGGCCCACTTCAAAACGATTTTGCTGCCCATCGAAAATCCCTCCCCATTGGCGCTACGAACCCTGCGATTTGCGCAGGTATTGGCCAACGCCCATCAAGCCAGAATTACCTTGTTCCATGTGTACAGTCCTCGGGCATCAGAAATTCACCAGATTCGGCTGAAAAAACAGCTTGAACTGCTGGTCGCGCGTTTACCCAAAACCAACAGCCCCATCGATCTACAGCTAGTAGCAGGGGATAATGTGGTGTCAACCATTGCCAAAGTTGCCCGCAGTTATGACCTGGTTATGCTGCGGCTACAGCGTCGTCGCGTGGGGAACGGCCTAACCGTTGGCTCAAGCACCACACCGCTGTTGGATCAGCTTAAAGGATCGGTCATTCTAGTCGGTGAACCCCACCCTGTACGAGATCTCCGTAGCGGATTCATCGATAATCTAGGTAGCAACCGGCAGAACCAAAAGCAGGTACAATTGCACTGATGCGAGACGCGGGATGCCGCGTTACCCAAACCAGAACCATCCTTATCGAGGGCACTATGGCACAAACCAACGGCAATCAATCGACAACTGGGTCTAAACCAGCGGTCACCCCAACTCCTGCGGCCACCAAACCGGAGGTGGCAACTAAAACAGCTCCACCGGCTGAAACCGACGAAACCGACGAAGTCGATGAAATTGACGACCAGGCAATCGAAGAGACCTTCGCAGCCCTCAAAACGCTCTTAAGCACGGTGGATAAGCTCCAGAAGGCACGGCAGAGCATCGGTGATATCAAGCCGCTGCTCATCCAACTGCTGGATGGCGCAATGCTCTCCGACGACGAGCTGGAAGAGCTGAAGGCAGGCGTCAGTGGCCTGGGCAAACTGGTCAAGCTGTATAGCGATTATCAAATTGCCCTGGAGGAGGCACAGCCTGCCCGTGACCTGCTTGACAACATCCTCAAGTTTTAGGCTGCCCGCCCTACTCATCCAGCCCTACGCTGTGGTGTTAAGAGGGTTTCCGCTTTGAGCAGAAACCCTTGACCGATTATCTCGCTCACAATGCTGGAGGGCGATCGCCCCCCGTTTCCCCATCTTCAGAGATTGGCCTTAGGAATCCCCGTCTTCACCAACGGGTTAACGCTTGTGCAGGGGGACAAGGTGATCAGATCCTCAATATTTCGCAGCATCGTTTTACAGATCTCATCAAGTGGCAAGTCGTTTGGATCGCAGCCAAAGGGGTCTTCGATTTCGATGCCAATTTCCTCAATGCCAAACAGGGTAAAGCTCACCAGAGCTGCTACCGGAGCCGTCCACCAGCCAATGTCGTTGACCAGCTGGAAAGGTAGGCTACAGCAATACAGCAGCAAGAGTTGCTTGAGGTGGATGGCGTAGGCCAGAGGAATGGGAGTTTTCAGAATGCGCTCGCACCCTCCCAGCATGTCGATCATGGCATTTAACGTTTCCTGCATCGTGTTGAGCTGGTAAACATTGAGGCGATCGCGCTGATACTGTAGCTGCAAATAGTCCCCAATCCAGAAGGCAATTTCAATGGGGGGATGGTTCATGCTCGTGAGCTGCCTGGCCTGGGCCGAAGAGAGCAGGCTGCGGAGTTCGTCATCAATGGGCTGTCGCCGCAGATGGAGCTTCACCGCCACCGCAAAGGCCACCAGCAGCCGCAGGGTTTGGATCTTTTGCTGCCGATCATTCGGTTCCTTCTCCGCCACAATAATCCAGATTTGCCGCGCCATGTTGCGCACTGCGTTCACCAAACCGCCCCACAGCTTGCGTCCTTCCCAAAAACGTTCATAGGCCGTATTGGTTCGAAATACCAGCAGCAGACCCAGGACAAGGTCAGGAATGATGCTGTTAAAGGGAAACGCCACAGGGTAGCCACGGAAGTGGAGCACCGATGCCAGCAGCCCCAGAGTGCCACAGAGGGCAGTGCGCAGCAAAATGGCTGGGATTACGGAGCCTCGCAGACAAAACGCGAGGCGAAACCAGTTACGTGGGTAGCTAGCCATAGGGGCAGAAACGGGACGGTTAGAAATCGGTTTAAGCATCATCACATGTTTATAGCCCTACGGGCTAAGGTTTGAGTGTGGAACCCCCGCGACGCAGGGGTTCCACACCTCTTGAATGTCCTAACGCGAAAGCGTAACGCCATACAAGTCACGGGGCAATGGGCAGGGAAAACCGGAAAGTACTGCCCCGACCCGGTTCGCTCTGCACCTGGATGGTGCCGCCCTGTAGCTCCACCAGTCGGCGGGAGATGGCCAGTCCGATGCCGGTGCCGCCAGAGTGGCGATCGCGCGATCGGTCTGCCCGCCAAAACCGCTCGAACACGTGGGGCACGTCCTCAGCGGCAATGCCGATGCCGGTGTCGCTGACGGCTACCCAGATTTGCTCGGCTTCGGCCCAGGCGCTCACCCGGATATAGCCTGACGGGGTGTAGCGGATGGCGTTCCCGATTAGATTGACCAGCACCTGCTCGATGCGGGCGGGGTCGGCGAGGGCGGCGGGCAGGTCGGCGGGGCAGTCGGCCTCCAGATTGGGGCTATCGTCCGCCAGCAGTTGCTCGGAAAAGCGCTGCACCATCTGGGTCAACAGAGGACAGAGGGGAACGGGCTGGGCCTCAATGGGCAAATAGCCTGCCTCCATCTTGGACAGCTCCTGCAGATCGTCCACCAACCGCCGGATGCGTCGGGCTTCGCGGGCCAGCAGCTGGTAGATTTCGGGGGTAGCGGCGATCGCCCCATCCCCTAACCCCTCTAAATATCCTTCGAGCACTGTAAGCGGCGTCCGCAATTCGTGGGTCAAATCGCTCACCAGATCTCGCCGCCGCTGCTCCACACCCTCCAGATCCGCCGCCATTCGATTAAAGCTGGCCCCAAGCTGATTGAGTTCAGGGATTTCACTGGCGGGCACCCGCTCGTCGAGCTGGCCAGCGGCAAACTGTTTGGTGATTTCCTCCATCTGTACCAGGGGACGCACAATGCGGCGCGACAGCCAGAAGCTCAGCCCCCCTGCCGCCCCCCCGCCGACGATCAGCGACCAGAAAGCCCCCCGGCTCCAGGCCGTCTCAAACCCGCGCAGCAGCTGAGTTTTTACCTGATTAACGCTGTAACCAGGGAACTCGATGCGCTGCAGGTACACCACAAAAAACCGGGGAGAGGAGAGCTTGCCGATCACCGTCAGGGTGGCCAGTCCCACCACCATCACCGCCAGATGGGAGAGGAAGAGGCGGGACGCCAGCGGGAGCGATCGCACCCGCCGCAGCCTGCTGCGTGGCCAGTATGGCTGATCTCGCTGATCTCTAAGTCGCATCTTCAAATTTATAGCCCGCCCCAATCACGGTTTTCACAAAGCTGGGATGGGTGGGGTCTGGCTCCAGCTTTTTGCGAAGTCGGGCCACATGGGTATCCACCACCCGCTCATCCCCGTAGAAATCGCTGCCCCACAGCCGTTCAATGAGCTGACCGCGATTCCATACCCGCCCCGGATAGCTCATAAACGTCGCCAGCAGGTCAAACTCCAGGGGCGTCAGATCCAGCAGCTCCGGATCCCCATCTAGCTGGCGGTGGGCAAGGCGCTGATCTAAATCCACTGAGAAGTGGGGCGTGCGGTAAACCTGGGTCTGGCCGGCATGGCGCAGGCTGCGGCGCAGCAGGGCACGCACGCGGGCCACCAGCTCACGGGGGCTAAAGGGCTTCACCATGTAGTCATCTGCCCCGGTGGAGAGGCCAATAATCCGGTCAATCTCCTCCCCCTTGGCCGTTAGCATGAGAATGTACGGGTCTTTAACCCCCGGCTGCTGGCGAATGCGGGCGCAGACCTCCAGACCGTCGAGCTGGGGCAGCATTAGGTCCAGAATGATCAAATCCGGGGACACCTCCTCAAAACGAGTCAGGGCAGTCATGCCGTCGCGGCAGAGGTGGCAGGTAAAGCCCTCCTTCTCTAAATAGAGCTTGATCAGTTGGGCGATTTCCGCTTCGTCTTCCACGATGAGAATGTCCATACCTCAGGAAACCCCTGCTGGGGTAAGATCGACTATCGCTAGTGTATCGGGCTGGCCTAGAATCGGAGCAAATAGACAGTCAAGAGTGAGTCAAGTGGCAGCGGTGCAATGATTCAACTAGCCCTGGTGATGCTGGTGGTGATTTTGGGGTCGGCCCTGTGTTCGGGGACGGAGGCAGCCCTGCTGTCGGTGCCCATCCTACGGGTGCGGCAATTGGCCCAGTCTGAACAGCGGCGGGCGATCGCCCTCCTGAAAGTCCGTGAGCAGATTAACCGCCCGATTGCTACCATCGTCATCCTCAACAATATCTTTAACATCGTCGGCAGTATTTTGGTAGGACAGGTCACCGCGGTCGTGCTGGGGGATGCCTGGCTGGGGCTGATTTCTGGCGTCCTGACCTTTTTAATCATCGTTTTTGCCGAAATTCTTCCCAAAACCGTAGGCGAGCGCTTTGCCGAACCCATTGCCCTGGCGGTGGCCCAGCCCCTGCTGGGGTTGACCACGCTCTTCGCGCCCCTGGTCTGGATCATTGAGAAGGTCACCGCCCCCGTCACCCAGGGTCGCCAGATGCCGATTACCGATGAGGCGGAAATTCGCTTCCTCGCCAAGCTGGGGCGGCAGGAGGGCATTATTGAGGAAGACGAAGCCGAGATGATCCAGCGGGTATTTCACCTGAA